>JANXSV010000314.1 GCA_025356505.1 Methylovirgula sp. | reverse complement strand
CTCATCGAAAGCTGCTGCTCCGATGTGGTGGAGTTGAAAAACGGCTGCATCTGCTGCCGTGTCGGCGATGATCTTGTCCCCACGCTGGAAAACATCCTTGAGCGGGACAATCCTCCCGATGCCATTCTGATTGAAAGTTCCGGCCTTGCCCTGCCGCAGCCTGTGGTGGAGGCGTTCCACTTTCCCACTATCTCAAAACGTGCCACCGTTGCCGGTGTCGTGGTTGCGGTCGATTCCGAGGTGTTCGATGCGGGCATGTTCGACGATGTTTTGGCCTCGCTCAGGGCCACGCCCACCCTTGCGCCAAGAGGCGTGACCGCATTTCACAATGGCGGCGATGATCCTGTTGCCGAAGTGCTCGAAGACCAGTTGCGCGCGGCCGATCTGGTCATTCTCACCAAGATGGACCTGCTGACCCCAGAGCGTCAGCGCGCGCTCAGCGCTGCGTTCACCACGTCACTGCCCGACGGCGTCGCGCTTTCTGCGGCTCATAACGGCGAAGTCGCGGCAGATACCCTGCTCTCGCTGTCCGTAGGCGCGGAACATAACCTTGAACGCAAGCCCTCGCGTCACGCCTTGGAAGGCGAGCATGAGCATGACGAATTCGAGGGTCATGTCTTCGACCTTGGCCAGATCAAGGATCGGCACGCCCTTCAGGACAGAGTCACTGCCGCCATGACCCGGTTTAACCTGCTGCGGATGAAGGGTTTTGTCGCGCAAACCGGCCGCGACGAGCGCTTTATCGTCCAGGCAACCACAACCGCAACCACCCTCACGCGGGATCGCCACTGGACTCTTGGTGAACCCCGCGCCACCCGCCTCGTAGCCATCGGCCTCAAAGGCCTCGATGCCGCCGCCATTCAACACGCCATTCAGGAGCACCCATGACACAGCTGCGCTCAAAATCCGCCCACTTCCCCACCGAGCGGCAAACTATGGAAGGCGGCTTTTCGGTCAATCGCTTTGGCGAAGATCATGACGCCCGCTTTATGGACCCCTATTTGATGGTGGACGCTTTTACCATCTCGGAAAATTTCTTCGCGCCTCACCCGCATGCCGGTTTTGCGCCAATGACCTATTTGCTGCCTGAATCGCAAATTGGCATCTACAACCGAGACAGCACCGGCGTGCGCAATTTCATCAATCCGGGCGCAGTGCTGGTCAATATCGCGGGGCGCGGCATGATGCACGAGGAGCCGCCGATGCAGCGTGGCACACCGGCGCGCGGCCTGCAGGTGTTTATAAATCTACCGACATCGCTCAAATTCATGCCGCCGCAGATCGTGCATGTCGATGTCGCCGATATTCCGAAAATCGAGAAAAATTCCACGCTCATCCGGGTGCCGCTTGGCAGCTCAAATGGCATCACCTCGCCGGCCAAGCTCCCCTATCCGGTGCGGCTGATCGACGTCACCCTGCAACCTGACGCGACTTTCGAGCAAGAACTGACCGAAGAGGAAAATTGCTTCATCTATCTGTTTGAGGGCGATGCTGTTTTCGAGGGCGCTGACGGTGAAACCCCAATCGAGCTTTACGATGTCCTGGCCACACATCGCAGCGGCACCAGCCTTCGTGTGCGCGGCGGCACCAAAACCGCTCGCTTTGCCATTTTCGCGGGCAAGCCTATCGGGGAGCCGATCGTTTCCTATGGACCCTTCGTCATGTCCAGCCGCGAAGACATCAAGAAGGTCATGGACGCCTATCGGCAGGGCAAAATGGGCGCGCTTGGCAGCTCAAGTTATGACGCGAGCGGCAATCTCATCCTCACATAATGCCAGCCACGGGGTTGCAAACCAGTAGGTGCGCCGCTTTGGAGGTTCATTCTGGCCGAACCTTCCGGCAAAACAGGTCTGATAGCACCAGGCGCGCGTAAGCCGACCATGGCTAAAATGCGCAAAAAGTCCGACCTGCCCGAAAAGACCTGCATCACCTGTGGACGCCCGTTCGTCTGGCGCAAAAAATGGGAAAAAGTCTGGGACGAGGTCAAGTTCTGCTCGGACAAATGCCGTGCGGCAAAACCCGCTGCCAAAGCGGCAGGCGGCCGATGAGCGCGCTGCGTTTTATCCTTGGCGATCAGCTTTCAAGCGGCATCTCCTCGTTGCGCGGCGCAACCCCTCAAGATGTCATTCTCATGGTCGAGGTGGTTGAAGAGGCAACCTATGTGCCGCACCACCGCCAAAAGCTGGCATTTGTATTTTCGGCCATGCGCCATTTTGCTCTAAGCCTGCGCGCAGAAGGCCTGAACGTCGATTACGTCGCGCTCGACCATTCCGCCAACACCGGCAGTTTCACCGCCGAGCTTGAACGCGCTGTTGCCCGCCACGCGCCAAAAACCATAATCATCACCGAAGCCTCGGAATGGCGGGTCATGCAGATGATCGAGGCTTGGAATTTCCCCTGTCCGGTCGAGGTGCTGCAAGACACGCGTTTCTATGCCTCACAGGCCTTTTTTGCCAGCTGGGCCAAAGAGCGCAAGACCTACCGTATGGAGTTTTTCTACCGCGAACTGCGCCGCAAAACCGGAATTCTAATGGATGGCGAGGAGCCCATCGGCGGCCAGTGGAACTTTGACGCGCAAAACCGCAAGCCTTTACCAAAATCACTAAAATTGCCCGAGCGTCTGCGTTTCCAACCCGACTCTGTCACGCGGGAGGTTATCGCGTTAGTTGAAGCCCGATTCCCGGATCATTTTGGCACGTTGGAAGGCTTTCGCTGGGGCGTGACCCGCGCCGATGCAGAACAGGCGCTGAAACATTTCATCGTCGATTGCCTGCCGTTGTTCGGGGACTTTCAAGACGCCATGAAACAGGGCGAGGACTTCATGTTTCACGGTCTGATATCGCCCTATTTGAACATAGGGCTGCTGACAGCGCGTGAAGTGGTGAAGCGGGCCGAGGCGGAATATGCCGAAGGCCACGCCCCGCTCAACGCGGTTGAGGGGTTTATCCGCCAGATCCTTGGCTGGCGCGAATATGTGCGCGGACTCTATTGGCTCGAAATGCCGAATTATAAAGAAACCAATGCTCTCAACGCAGGCCGCTCCCTGCCGTCGTTTTATTGGAGTGGCGCTACAAAGCTCAATTGCCTGAAACAGGTCATCGATGTCACCCGGCGCACCGCCTATGCCCACCACATCCAGCGCCTGATGATCACTGGTAACTTCGCGCTCCTTGCCGGGGTTACGCCTGCGCTGATAGAAGAGTGGTATCTTCTGGTCTATCTCGACGCTTACGAGTGGGTTGAGCTTCCCAATGTCCATGGCATGGTGATGTTTGCCGATGGCGGCCTGCTCGCCTCGAAGCCCTATGCTGCCTCGGGTGCCTATATCAACAAAATGTCAGATTACTGCAGCGGCTGTTACTATGACCCTGCCCTGAAAACCGGCCCCAAGGCCTGCCCGTTCAACCCGATGTATTGGAACTTCCTCATCGAGAACGAAGCCACTTTGAAGGGTAACCCGAGAATGGCTATGCCCTATGCTACGCTGGGAAAAATGACCGATCAGCGCCGCGCTGAAATCACCGGCGACGCAACCGCATTTTTGCAGGAAATCGGCCTCTAATTCGATGCGCGCAGGACTCTGAAAGCGATCCAGAGCCTTACAACTTGCGCAGTCAATTCATCCCGATGCGGGAACACCATGCCCCCGCATCGAAAAAACCGCTTAGCGTCCGTAAAGGCCGGTCAGGGTTGCCTTGCCGATGGAGTTGCCGTTGATCATGAAACCGGCCAGCGATGCTGTGGCGTTGGCGGGCAGAGCCAGCTTATCCACCTTCAAAGCATAGACCGTGATGTTGTAATGATGCGCAGCGTCGCCAACCGGCGGGCATGGTCCACCATAACCCGGAGCGCCAAAATCGGTCCTGACCTGAGTCACGCCCTTGGGCAGACCCTTGCCATTACCGTTGGTGCCTGCTGGCAGGCCCATGGTTGTCGCCGGA
>JANXSV010000275.1 GCA_025356505.1 Methylovirgula sp. | reverse complement strand
GTGATGATTGATCAGGTGATTTCGCACACGGCGGACACCCACCCTTGGTTCAAGGAAAGCCGCGCCAATAAAATCAATCCAAAGGCCGATTGGTTTGTCTGGTCAGATGCAAAGTCAGATGGCTCTGCGCCAAACAACTGGCTTTCGATATTTGGCGGCTCCGCCTGGGCTTGGGACACGCGCCGCTGCCAATATTATTTGCATAATTTCCTCACTTCGCAGCCGGATTTGAACTTCCATAACAAGGATGTGCGCGAGGCGCTGTATAAGACCATCGACTTCTGGCTCAAGCGCGGCGTCGACGGCTTCCGTCACGATACGGTGAATTATTATGTTCACGACCAGAAGCTGCGCGACAACCCGCCCAACAACAATTCGCTTGTGGTGGATGTGCCGGAGTCAAACCCCTACGGTTATCAGCAGCACATATATGACAAATCCCGCCCCGAAAACCTCGAGGTGATGAAGGAACTGCGGTCGCTGTTTAACACCTATCCCAATATTGCCGCTGTAGGCGAAGTGGGCGCTGGCGCAGACACAAACCGGCTCATAGCGCAATACACGTCCGGCGGCGATAAAATGCATATGTGCTACGGTTTCGATCTGCTGTCGTGCAAGGACAATGCCGCTTATATCCGCCACGCAGTCGAAGAGTTCGAGGCGGTGGGCAAGGCAGGGTGGATCTGCTGGGCCTTGTCGAATCATGATGTCATCCGCGCCGCCACAAGGTGGAATGCGCCGCCCCTGAGCCAAGATTTCGCGCCACTGTCGCTGGCTATGCTGACCTCACTGCGCGGTTCGCAATGCATCTACAATGGCGAAGAGCTTGGTTTGAGCGATGTGGATGTGCCGTTTGAAAAGTTGCGCGACCCCTATGGCATTGCCTTTTGGCCGGAAATGAAAAGCCGCGACGGTTGCCGCACGCCCATTCCCTGGACGGACGGGGTGCGCGCGGGTTTCACCACAGCACGTGAGCCATGGCTCCCGATTCCGGAAGATCATCGCAAGATGAGCGTGGCACGGCAGTCAAAAAACCCAAAAAGCGGCCTCAATCGCGTCAAAGCGTTTCTGGGCTGGCGCAAGAGCCAGCCTTTATTGCTCGACGGCGACATCCATTTTCATGCAGCCCCCGAGCCACTTCTGGTGTTCAGCCGAAGCAGCGCGAATGAGGCGCTGCTTTGTGTCTTCAACCTCAGGCCGGAGCCCGTCTCTTACGAGATGCCTGTCGTCGCCGTTGAGGTTCTTGGTCACGGGTTTCACAGCACACGCAAGGGGAAGGTGGTAAACCTGCCTGGATACGGCGCGTTTTTCGGGTATTACAAACCGTAAAAAGCGCAGAGCCTATTCTTTTACGACGATGGGAATGCGCTCCATTTCCTGGTCGACTGAGAGACTATAAAAAGCTGCGAAATATACGAGATCATATTTGCCGGGATTTGCGGGAGTTTTCAGCTCCTTGTCCCGTGCCCTCGTGCTGCTCAAAGCAAACCCCTCATGCGTCTTTGCCCCGGCAGGTACTATAACCACTTCATCGAAAAACGCAGGCGAACCATCAATTTTCACAGTGAATTTCGTGCTTGGAGCCAAAACTGCGGGCACGTCGAGCATGATCTGTTTTGGCCTGACCGAAAATTGCCCTACAATCTCCTGGAGTGGCGGCGCCACAGCGCCCTCATGGTCCTCGTTCCGATCGCGACCGAAACGTTCATTGGGCAGACGTGAGCGTATTCGCAATTGATATGTCTCTGCTTTCAAGCCGAGGCGGTAATCTTCGGGCTTAAATAGCACCCTTTTGAGATGCTTTGGCTTGCCGCCTTCGGAAGTCCATATTTCCACGACTCGACGCAGCGGCTCACTCCAAGAGATCGCTACTGTCTCGAGCGGGTCAATTAATGCGGGCATCTGAACCGTCGCCGCCTTTACCCTATCGACGGACCCTGCGATAGTCATCGGCACATGGCTAAGAACCACGGGCTCGGAGGGATTGTCGCTTACCACAAATGCGATTTCGTATTGGCCGGGTCTGTCAGGCAGAACGAGTTCAATATGGCCGTTTACCTCGACGCTGTCTGTAATCAAAGTACTGGCGTCAAATGTGGTGCCTGCTTCATACACACCTATCTTGTCATGAAATCCGGAAGCTTGCTCTTTAGGAAAAATCAGCGTCGCGCCAGGAGTTAGCCCTGCAAGTGGCGTCATAAATATTTTTGACGGCGCTATCGTCAGTGCATTGGCAGCGATAACCACGCCATTTTCAATAAGACGAAGTTGATACTCACCAGGCGGCACTAAGGGGCGAACCAACCCAGGCTCGGCAAAGGCTACAATTTTGGTGGCATTGCCACCCGGTCCGGACCAAAGTGACAGCTCGGACGCGTTGCCCGGTCCATACGGCCAGGTAATCTCACCGTATTCTCCCGAGTTCAACTTGGCAGGCGCAATGACTTGAATGGGTGCAGCAGCAACTTGCAGGCTCCGTAAAGCGAGCGTCGCACCGCTACGGCTGGTTTCGCCTTTTGCGCTTTGGTAAATCAGATCGTAGCTGCCAGGGAGTAACGGCGCCGTAAATTGGGCTTTCCTAACCGTGCGCACCGCAAGAGGGTTAGCAATTTCCGCGGAGGAGCCGGATTTGCGCAGGCCGATGACGTCACCTTCCGACCCGTCGCCGCTCCACGAAACGTTGAATTGCGCGCCTGAGAGAACTTTATCCGGCGCACTGAGCTTG
>JANXSV010000229.1 GCA_025356505.1 Methylovirgula sp. | reverse complement strand
GCCGACCTGTTTTTGGCCCTTGCGGAACAAGGAGCTGACCTGATTGCTTTGCCTGCCGCCTTCACTCTGGCTACCGGAAAAGACCATTGGGAGGTGTTATGCCGCGCAAGAGCAATTGAAACGCAGACCTATTTTGCCGCCTCGGCTCAGTGCGGAACGTTTCATGTTGGCAACGAGACGCGCGCCACTTACGGCCATTCGCTGGTTGTGGACCCATGGGGCCACGTCATCGCCAAGGCCTCGGACGGAATAGGCTCGGTTTCCACGCATATTGACACAGCAAAAAACAACAAAGTGCGTGCTATGATACCAGTATCTAATCACCGCGTTTCACTTCGCGGCTGACCGCGCCCAGAGAGCAAACATGCCAACCGTTCCAAATCTGCAACGATTGTTGACCAACCCCGCCCGCAGCGCGCAAATGCAGGCAATTGTTGATTGGCTAAGCGTGGCGGCGAAGGATTTTTCATTTGATCTGAAAGATGCGCCGCAGTTTGCCCGAAGCCAGCAGGCCAAAGTCTATGCACTCTGGCAATCAAATCTGCCGGAATTGCAAGCAAGCCGGATTACGGCGCCCGGCATCAGGGGAGCGCCGGAGGTGGTCTGCGACTGGCTCGTCCCACCAAATGCCCGCAAAGGTGGCTTGGTTTATGCGCATGGTGGAGGTTGGGTCATGGGCGACCTTGCATCGCACGGGCGTTTGGCACGGCTTTTGGCGCTAAAGTCGGGCATTCCGGTCTTAAATGTGCACTATCGCCTTGCGCCTGAGAATATATTTCCCGAACCGCTGAATGATGTGCGGGCGGCTTTTCGATGGCTGATACACTCTGGCCAGGCAGGCGGCGGACCTGTTTTCGTTGGCGGAGATAGCGCCGGGGCCAATCTGGCCTTATCCACATGCTTGGCGGAGGCAGAGGTTGGCCGCCGCGCTCCCGATGGCGGACTGTTGTTTTATGGTGCCTTTCACGGGGATATGGAAACTGCCTCGGCTTACGCGCTTGGTGAAGGTTTTGGCCTGACTCAAGACCTGATGCGGTGGTATTATAAATATTATCTCGCAGACGCTGAACACAGTGACCCGCTGGCCGCACCGTTGCGGGCGAGCGAATCGCAACTGGCGAAGCTGCCGCCGCTTTATTTGAATGCGGCGGGACTGGATCCGCTCTTGTGCGACACTCTCGACATGGCGAAGCGCCTTGATGAAGCGGGCACGGAGTTTGAGCTCTCGGTGGTTGAGCAGGTTCACCACGGCTTCATGGTTATGGATGAGCGCCTTGACGCGGCGCGCGACGAAATTGAGGCTGCAGCGCGGTTTCTTGTCAAAGTAGCGGAGCGGGTTTAAGCGCGCAGCCAATCAACAAACCAGTCTCTAAGTGGCCCCGAGCGGATCTGCTTAGAGCGCTTTGACCCGGGGCCACGGCGCAGGCACGGTCTTAAGCGCATTGCGTAACGGAAGACCAAACTGCGGCGCGGAGATTTCAAAGAGGTCGCCCTCCTGCGTTTTGAAGCCTTCGGAAAAAGATAGGGTGGCCGTGCCGAAATAATGCACATGCATATCGCCCGGCTTGCAGAACAGCGCATATTTAAAATGATGGGCCTCGAGATTAGCGAGTGAGTGAGACATGTTGGCTTCGCCGGAAATGAAGGGCTTGTCGAAGACAACATTGCCGTCGCGAATGATCTTTGATCGGCCCTGGATATCCTGCGGCAGGTCGCCGATCAAAATCTCCGGACCTATGCTCGAGGCCCGCAGTTTTGAATGCGCTAAAAACAGATAATTTTGCCGTTCGGTGACGTGATCCGAAAATTCATTACCCAGAGCGAAGCCGATGCGCATGGGTGTGCCATCGCTAGCAATCAAGTAAATTCCGGCAATTTCGGGCTCTTCACCGCCATCGAGGGCAAATTCGGGCGAAGGCAGAGGCGCGCCAGGCGCGACAAGCGTCGAGCCGTCACCCTTATAGAACCATTCGGGTTGTACACCGGGGGCGGTCCCTGCGGGTTTACCGCCCTCCAAGCCCATTTTAAACATCTTCATAGAGTCAGTGAGCGCGGCAGCATCATCGAGATTTTTATGCATCTTGTCGCGGCCCTCGGCCGAACCAAGATGAGTGAGCCCCGTACCGGCAACCATTACATGCGCCGGATCGGCATGATCAACCGGCGTCAACACTTGGCCCATTTTGAGCAGGTCAGCCAGATCGACGTGCTCCCCCAAGCCGAGAGCGGCAATTTGATCTTTGAGGTTTCGGCCAGATTCGAGTGCGAGTTCCGCAAGCTCATAAGTACTGGTTACGCCCTTAACCGTCCGGCTGACGTCTCCAACCGTGCAGACGAGCGCGCGGGATCCAGTGTTGGTCTTAATTTGGGCAATACGCATGATAATCCTTATGCAAAGAGATCCGGGCGGGATTTGACCACGCCCTCAAAAGTGCCGATGGTCTGAT
>JANXSV010000332.1 GCA_025356505.1 Methylovirgula sp. | reverse complement strand
GAGCCGAGCTGCTCGCATTACACCGATGAAGCTATTCAAACGCATGGGCTGTGGGCGGGCGGCTGGATGGGCGCGGCGCGCATCTGCCGGTGTCAGCCGTGGGGCACGTCGGGTTTTGACCCTGTGCCGTTGCGGATACCTGAGGCCGCGCGATGGTTTCGCCCGCTCAAATACGGGCAATGGCGCGGGCCGTTAAAATGTGATGCGGTGAAGCGCAGCTAACTATTGCGCCATGTTTTGCAAGGCGAGCGCATAAATACTGTCCCGTGCGGCATCGGGCAGGGCGCGAAGAGCGCTATAGTAGCTTTTGCCAAACTCACAGGTGCGTGCCGATTCAAATGGCGTTTCCGGCATCTGGCCATCGAGAAGCGCGGCCATTTCGGCTTTATCGAGGTTCATCTCTTTGAGGCGCTGCTCAAGCAGGTTGAAATCCTCATCCGCCGGTGGATTGCGCTCAATTTTATTGGCTTCACCATCGGCAATCGCTGTCATACCGGCTTCGGCCATGTCTGCGATAAGGGCACGGTTTTTCGCTGAAAATTCGGCAAAGGCAGGTGCATCGCCGCCAAACAGAAAATGTTCACACAAGCGCGGATCCTGCACGGCCAACGCATCCAGCACCTTCGCCTGAAGATCAAACACTTTTATCATGGCTTCCGGCGAGGCTTTTGCGGCCTGCAAACCACGGTTTTTGCGCAGACTGTCAACAGCATCAAGAATAAGCGAGTCAGACGAGGCGGAGGGCAGCGGAGGTTTTGCGAGTATAACAGTCTCCGCCTGGATGAAGCGCTCGAAATCAGCAGGGTAGAGTGTTTTCATTCGCTCAAAAAACGGCCGAAATTCGGGCGCAAGCATTATTGCAGCTTCTAGCTTATCCTTGGCGGCGGCAAGCGCGCCTGCGCTCGGCGCATCCGGTTGAGGATTGGCCGCAGTTGATTTGGGGATTTCCAGCTCGGAGGTTTGCGGTGCGCCGAACTCAAACCAAGCGAGGGCTGCCAGACCCAAGGCTGCCAAGGCGGAAAGGGCATAGATCAGATTGCGCATTGGTTGATTCTGCTATTCACGTCCACTGTGTAGAGGCTTTTGCAAGCCCATGCCAGTGGTGCATTGGCTGTATACCTCTTGCGTCTTTTGAACTGTGTCATGTATAGCCTAGGCGAACCGCGCGTGTTGGCAAATGGCGGCACGAGACGCTCAGATTTGGCTGGTGTTGCTTTACTTTTTTGCGTCCGCCAAAACTTGGCGCGAGATTTTTACGTTGTTTTGACTGCTTACGCCGATTGGTATCGGCGAGTGAGCCTTGGAGATTATGAATGATAAATGTGACTTTTCCTGACGGCTCCGTGCGTCAGCACCCTGCAAATATTTCCGGCCTTGAAATTGTCAAAGGCATTTCGCCGTCCTTGGCTAAGCGTACCGTGGCTATGGCGCTAAATGGCGTGGTATGCGACCTTGCTGATGCACTATCCGCCGACACCCGCATCGAATTTTTGAACCGCGAAGATCCGCGCGCTCTGGAACTCATCCGCCACGATGCCGCCCATGTGCTGGCAGAAGCGGTTCAGGCGCTTTATCCCGGAACACAGGTCACGATCGGCCCGGTCATTGAAAATGGTTTTTACTACGATTTTTATCGCGCCGCACCTTTCACGCCGGAAGAGTTCCCCGCAATTGAGAAAAAGATGCGCGAGATCATCGCGCGGGATGCCGCTTTCACCAAATCCGAGTGGACACGCGACGAAGCAAAGAGCCATTTCGAAAGAAAGGGTGAGGCCTTCAAAATAGAGCTGGTTGACGCTATTCCGGCCGATCAAACCTTGAAAATGTATGCGCAGGGCGATTGGATGGACCTATGCCGCGGGCCCCATATGACCTCGGTTGGCAAGGTTGGGACAGCGTTCAAGCTGATGAAGGTGGCAGGAGCCTATTGGCGTGGTGATTCAACCAAGCCGATGCTGAGCCGGATTTATGGCACCGCTTTTGCCAAACAAGAGCAGCTTGACGCTTATCTGGTGCAGATCGAAGAAGCCGAAAAGCGCGACCACCGCAAGCTTGGCCGTGAAATGGACCTGTTTCACTTTCAAGAAGAGGGCCCAGGCACAATCTTCTGGCACCCGAAGGGCTGGACGCTGTTCCAGACTTTGATCTCCTACATGCGCCGCCGTCTTGCTGCGGACTATCAGGAAGTGAACGCGCCTCAAGTTCTCGACAAGAGCCTGTGGGAGACTTCAGGACATTGGGGTTGGTATCGCGAGAATATGTTCAAGGCGACGGTGGCGGGCGACGAAACCGGCGATGAGCGGGTGTTTGCGCTGAAGCCGATGAATTGCCCCGGCCATGTGCAAATTTTCAAACACGGCCTGCGCTCCTATCGGGATTTGCCTGTGAGATTCGCTGAATTCGGATTGGTGCATCGCTATGAGCCTTCGGGTGCCATGCATGGCGTGATGCGGGTACGCGCCTTCACGCAGGATGATGCGCATATTTTCTGCACGGAAGAGCAGTTGGCGGCGGAGTGCCTCAAGATCAACGATCTGATTTTGTCGGTTTACCGGGATTTCGGCTTCGACAAAATCGTCGTCAAGCTGTCGACACGTCCGGAAAAGCGCGTGGGCACTGATGCGATGTGGGATCATGCCGAAGCCGTGATGAGCGACGTGCTTGCCACCATCAAGGTGCAGCATGGTGATATTGTTGAAACGTCGCTAAACCCGGGCGAGGGCGCATTTTACGGCCCTAAATTTGAATATGTGCTGCGCGATGCCATCGGCCGCGACTGGCAATGCGGCACGACCCAGGTTGATTTCAATTTGCCGGAGCGGTTCGGGGCGTTTTATATCGACAGTAACAGCAACAAAGTTCCGCCGGTGATGGTGCATCGCGCCATCTGCGGCTCGCTTGAACGCTTTACCGGTATTCTCATCGAGAACTATGCCGGGCATTTTCCATTGTGGCTCGCGCCGGTGCAGATGGTGGTCGCCACCATTACGCAAGACGCGGACGATTATGCGATGGAAGTTGCAGCCGCTATGCGCAAGGCGGGGCTCAGGGTTGATCTTGACCTGCGTAACGAAAAGGTGGGCTATAAGGTGCGCGAACATTCGCTGGCTAAAATTCCGGTGATGCTGGTGGTTGGCAAGAAAGAGGCGGAAGAGCGCACAGTTTCCGTGCGCCGTCTTGGCTCGCAGGCGCAAACCGGCATGGGACTGGCGCAAGCACTGGCCGCGTTCAAAGACGAGGCAATCGCACCGGATTTGAGGCGGGAGCAGGACTAGCGCTGATGCCAAGCCGGCTTTTCGCACCGTAATCTAGATTCAAAAAGCCCCCTTTATGATTTAGATCGGGGCTTTTTTGTTGGTTAGCTTCAGCGCTTGATCATCAAGCGGATGCCGTAGGCAACGACGGTGAGCGCAGCAATGCTGCCAAGCCATATCAGGACAAACCAAGTAAGCCTGCTGAACAAGGATTGCTCAGGCTGCGCATCTGGTTTCCGCTGGCCGCTCAATGATAGCCGCCTTGCGCATTCACCTTGCCGCGAAACACCCAATAAGAATAGGCGGTATAGGCAAGGATGAGGGGAACCAAAACCACGGCTCCTACCAGCAGAAATCCAAGGCTGTTGTCCGGCCCGGCTGCATCCCAGATGGTGACAGAGTTTGGCACGATATGCGGGAAAAAGCTGATGCCAAGGCCAATGAAACTCAGGATGAACAGTGATAGCGACGCAAAGAATGGGGTTGCCTCACGCTTTTGCGTAATGCCGTTGTAAAGCACGTAGGCCGCGCACAGGACCAGTATCGGAATTGGAACAGCCAGCAGGACGTTAGGCCAATGGAACCAGCGCGTCATGTAGACGGGGTTTAAAAATGGTGTCCAAAGACTGACGCCACCAATAAACACCAACGTCAGCGGTGCGCTGATTTTAGCAAAATAGTAGGACATGCGCTGAACATGGCCTTCAGTTTTCCAGATTAGCCATGTTGCGCCAAGCAGGGCATATCCGGTGACAAGTGCAACACCCGTCAATAGGCTGAACGGGGTGAGCCAGTCCCACCAGCCGCCTGCATAAGCGCGGTTGGCAACGGGGATGCCCTGCACCAGCGCGCCCAAAGCGACACCTTGCGCGAAGGCTGCCAAGGTTGAGCCGCCGGCAAAGGCCCAATCCCACAAAAATTGACCGCGGCGGGTTTTCCAGCGAAATTCAAACGCCACGCCGCGAAAGACCAGCGCCAGCAGCATGGTGATGATCGGGGCGTAAAGTGCTGACATGATGATCGAATATGCCAGCGGGAACACGGCCAGCAATCCGCCGCCGCCGAGGACCAGCCACGTCTCATTTCCGTCCCAAACTGGCGCAACGGAATTCATCATTTCATCGCGTTCGGTTTCGCCTTCTACAAAGGGGAAGAGAATGCCCACGCCAAGGTCGAAGCCATCGAGAATAACATAGGCCAGAACCGCAAATGCGATCAGCGCCGCCCAGATCAGAGGAAGATCGAGTGTCATGAGAACCTCCTCGAAGGCAGGATTTGACCATCGGCACTAATAAGGTTAGGCGCGGGCATGATACCGCCCGCTCTGATGGGCGCACCTTGGTCGAGGTCTGTTTCATCACGCTGAGGCGCGGTGTTCATCAGGCGCAGGATGTAAAACAGGCCCGCGCCGAACAGCGTGAAATAGACCACGATGAAGGCGATGAGGGAGGCACCGACGCCTGCTGCCGCAATCGGAGAAACGGAATCAACCGTACGCATCAAACCGTATACAGTGAATGGCTGCCGGCCAACCTCTGTTGTTATCCAACCTGCCAGCACGGCAACGAACCCCGATGGACCCATGAGGACGGCGAATCGCTGCATCCAAGAGGCGGTGTACAATCCGGACTTGAAGCGTAGCCAGAGGCTCCAGAGCCCGAGGCCAAGCATGGCCATGCCAATCGCGACCATAATACGGAAGCTCCAGAACACCACCGCAACAGGCGGACGATCTGCCGCGGGAAAGCTATTTAGACCCTTCACGCTTCCGTTCCAGTCATGGGTGAGGATCATAGCGCCAAGGTGCGGAATGGACACTTCGTAGTCCATTTTTCCGGTTTGGGAATTTGGCAGGCCGAACAAAATCAATGGTGTGCCGGATGAGGTTTCATAATCGCCTTCCATCGCTGCGATTTTGGCTGGCTGATATTCCAGCGTATTCACGCCATGGGCGTCGCCAGCCAATATCTGCAGCGGAGCCACAATCACCGCCATCCACATTGCCATGGAAAACATGACGCGAGCAGCGGCATTAGCGTTATTGCGCAGGAGATGGAAAGCGCCGACACCGCCGACGACAAAAGCCGTGGTGAGGTAGGCGGCCAAAGTCATATGCACAAGCCGGTAGGGGAAAGAGGGAGAGAAGATTACCTCCACCCAGCTTTTCACAATATATTGCCCGGCTGCATTTGTGCCGTACCCTTGCGGCGTTTGCATCCAGCTATTGACGGCAACAATCCAGAACGCGGACATAAATGTCCCCGCGGCAACCATTGCGGTGGCAAACATATGTAGCTTTGGCCCGACGCGGGAGAGCCCGAACAGCATCACGCCCAGGAAACCCGCTTCGAGGAAAAATGCTGAAAGCACTTCGTATCCCATCAGAGGGCCGATGACGGGGCCGACTTTGTCCGAAAATACGCTCCAATTTGTGCCAAATTGGTAGCTCATGACGATGCCGGAGACGACGCCCATGCCGAAGGCTATGGCGAATATCTTTTTCCAATAATTGAACAAGTCTTGATAGACCGGATTTTTCGTCCACAACCATAGTCCGTTAAGGACGGCGAGATAACTCGCCAAACCAATGGAAAACACCGGAAAAATAATGTGGAAGCTTATAGTGAATGCAAATTGCATTCTTGCAAGCGTGAGTGCGTCAAAACCGGCCATTTCACACCTCGTCGTCTCTCATCAGTGATCCTTTTGCTCTCGCAGAGCCTCGCTTGATCACAATGTCGAAAGTTAAAGTAGCATAAACCATGGCTGCCCTGCGGCATAAAATGACCCATGCGTCATTACGTGCCCTGCAAAATGAGTGCGTTTTTTAATGCGGTATATGCGGCGGGGCAAGCAGCGAGGCGTCGTCCTCATAATCGTGCGGTGAGGTCTGATCCGTGCCGACGTTTGGCAGAGCGTACGATAATACGATCGAGACCAGAAAGTTCACCAGCACGCTGAACAGGCCGATGTAGACCGAGAAACCGAAAGGCGTCGCCCAGGTGGGAGCCCATTTCGGACCCCATGCGAGCGCTATTCCGGTGACGAGGCCAGCCGCCCAGCCAATCAACAGCGGCGTGCCGTGGACGCGCCGCGTGTAGAGGCCAAACACCATTGCGGGAAAGATCTGGATCATAATCACGCCGCCAAGCAGCTGAAAATCAATGGCATATTGCGTCGGGATGTAGAAGATGAATACGAGAGCCCCAACTTTGACGATGAGTGAAACCAGTTTCGCCATGCTGGATTCTTGCGTATCTGACATGTTTGAATTGACGAATGGTCTCCAGATATTGCGTGTGAAGGTATTTGCGGCGCCGATCGACATGACGGCTGCGGGCACCAGAGCGCCGATAGCAATGGCGGCAAAAGCAAAGCCGACAAACCAATCTGGAAACATTTTCAGAAACAATTGCGGCACAACATCTTGCGGGTTCTTGACCACGACGCCCGCGGCATGCGCCATGATCCCCAAAAGGGCGATCAACCCAAGCACCAGAGAATAGGCTGGTAAAGTCATCGCATTGTGGCGAATGGCTCTCGCCGAATTTGCCGAAAGCACGCCAGTCAGAGAATGCGGATACATGAACAAGGCCATCGCGGAGCCAAGCGCGAGCGTCATAAACGGTATGATCTGGGTGTCGGTGAGAATAATACCGGCGGCGAGCTTTGTGGGCGGCGAGGCCGCGGCGGCAGCGGCGATTTTTGCGTCATAGACCTTCGAGGCGGCATCAAATATCGCACCGAAACCGCCCAGCTCGTAGGGGATGATGACCACGGCGGCGATCACGAAAATATAGATCATAATGTCTTTGACAAAGGCGATCATGGCCGGGGCCCTGAGGCCGCTTTTATAGGTATAGAGGGCGAGGATGACAAAAGCGACTGTGAGCGGCGCATGTTCGCTCCAGCCAGAGCCTTGAAAGCCGAGGGCGGAAATCACCTTTTCCATACCCACGAGCTGGAGAGCGATATAGGGCATGGTCGCTAAGATACCTGTCACCGCAACGGCCAGTTCAAGCCATTTATTGCCGTAGCGGCCCAGAACAAAATCGCCCGCGGTGACGTATCCCCGGTTTGCAGACACGTTCCATAGACGCGGCATGATCAGGAAAATAAGCGGATAGATGATAACCGTGTAGGGGACCGCGAAAAATCCGTAAGCGCCTATCGCGTAGACGAGGGCGGGGACAGCGATGACCGTGTAAGCGGTGTAAAGATCGCCGCCCAGCAGAAACCAGGTTATCCACGACCCGAACTGGCGACCGCCGAGGCCCCATTCGTCGAGCTGGGTCAGATCACCGGCTTTCCAGCTTGAGGCGAGGAACCCCATTATCGTCACAAGAGCAAAAAAGGCGACGAAA
>JANXSV010000150.1 GCA_025356505.1 Methylovirgula sp. | reverse complement strand
CAACAAGCGGAACCCGATGCTCTTTGCCCGCCTTCATGCGATTTCCCGGGATCGTCCAAATTCGCCGTTCCAAATCAATTTCGCTCCAACGTGCGCCAATTACCTCTCCGGTGCGCGATGCCGTCAATATCAAAAACTGTAATGCCCTGGCACCGACTCCGGGTTGCGCAGCCAATAGCTTCATGAAGGCGGGCACCTCCTGATACGGCAGAGCAGAATGATGCTGAACGCGTTGAACACGTGATCGTTTAGGCAGGAGCGCCTCCAAGTGACCACGCCAGCGTGCCGGGTTCTCGCCAGTCCTGAAGCCCCTCACGGTTGCCCAGTCGAGTACAGCTTCAATTCTACCCCTTGTGCGCGACGCTGTTTCTGTCTTGACCGACCAGATTGGTTCTAACACCTGCATAATTAACGCAAGGTCAATCGTATCAATTGACTTACTGCCGAACACCGGACCTGCATATGTTTGCAACGTCGAGCGCCACTGCTCAACATGTTTCGGATTGCGCCAACTCGCTTCATGTGCGGCGATGTACGACTCCGCGCAGAACATAAAAGTGGGTTGACCCGAGCCTCCGGAAGATCCAAGTCGGGCTCTGCGCTCTTCGATGGGGTCTTTGCCTTCGTGACAGATTTTCCTGCATTCAAGGGCAGCCTGTCGTGCCTCCGCCAATGAAATGGTATGCAAGGCACCAAGACCCATGTTTCGAGGTCGGCCCCTCAACATGAAGCGGAATATCCAAGACTTTGCACCAGTCGGCCCAACTTGCAGATACAGCCCGCCTCCGTCAGAATAATGACCGGGTTTGCTTTGGTTCTTCACACCGAGAGCAGTTAGAATTCCAATTCTTCGCGCCATTTCCTGACCTACAAATCAACATACAGTCAAAATTGAGATATAGCGATACACAGTGAGACTTGTCGAGACAAATATCAACCTTTATAGATATTTAAGTGAGAAGTTGAGACATGATGAGACACGCTGATATGGCGGAGAAAGACACCCCTTCCGCCAAATTTTCCTAACCCAATTAGGCCAAACTGTCGCCAAGGCCCCTGCGGCTCTGATAATATCGCGCCACGGCTCGAATTTGCTTGCGAAAATGAACACGGATCTCCCCGATTGTGGAACCAAAATAATGCTGCGCCATGCCATATGGTCGCTCATGCGGCAGAAGCCGTGCCCTATCACACTCGCCGTCCGCATGTTTGCGGTTGTTTTTCTCGCAAAACACACTCCCGCATAGTTCAGCATTTTCAAGCCTTTAGCCGATCGGGTGCTCAGTAATCGCGGTTTTTGTTGCTCTTGTAGCGGCTTCGTGGCAATTCATCTGCTATGACTGAACTTCCCGAAGCATCTCTTTACCAACCTCGCATTTCTTTTGTCTCGCTCGGCTGTCCCAAGGCGCTGGTGGACTCCGAGCGCATTATCACCGGTCTGCGCTCAGAAGGCTATGAACTCACCAAAAGCCACGCCGGTGCCGATGCGGTTATCGTCAACACCTGCGGTTTCCTCGATTCAGCCAAGGCCGAGTCTTTAGCGGCTATTGGTGCCGCCCTGAAAGAGAATGGCAAAGTCATTGTAACAGGCTGCATGGGCGCCGAACCTGAGCAAATCCGCGACGTTTTCCCGGGAATTTCCGCTATTACAGGCCCCCAAGCCTATGAATCCGTGATGAAGGCTGTCCATGCGGCGGTTCCGCCAAAGCACGATCCATTTCTAGATCTCGTTCCAGATCAAGGAGTTAAGCTTACCCCGCGCCATTATGCCTACCTGAAAATTTCAGAAGGCTGCAACAATCGCTGTTCCTTTTGCATTATCCCGAAACTACGCGGAGATCTTGTCTCCCGGCCCATTGGCGATGTCCTGCGCGAGGCTGAAAAGCTGGTGAAGGCAGGTGTCAAGGAGTTGCTTGTCATTTCTCAGGACACTTCGGCTTACGGATTGGACATCCGATATGCGGAGAGCCTGTTTCAGGATCGCTTGATCCGCGCAAAATTTTATGAATTGGCCAATGAACTTGGCAATATGGGTGCATGGGTGCGGATGCATTACGTTTATCCATATCCTCATGTTGATGAAGTCATCCCGCTGATGTCACAAGGGAAAATTCTCCCCTATCTGGATATTCCATTCCAGCATGCATCCCCGAATGTGCTCAAAGCGATGAAGCGCCCTGGCAATCAGGACAAGACCCTTGAGCGCATAAAGGCATGGCGCTCCGTCTGTCCCGATCTAACTCTGCGGTCGACTTTCATAGTCGGTTTTCCTGGGGAAACAGATGCGGATTTCCAGTTTTTACTGGACTGGCTCGATGAAGCCAAGCTGGATCGGGTCGGTGCCTTTAAATATGAACCCGTATCCGGTGCAGCGGCGAACGCACTTGGCCTTGAACCTGTCCCCGAAGATGTCAAGGACGATCGCTACAAGCGGTTCATGCTACGCCAGCAGGCCATTTCGTCCGAAATCTTGAAAAAGAAGGTCGGAACGCGTCAATCTGTTATCATTGACGAACCTGGCCCGACAGTTTCAAAAGGTCGTTCGAAATCCGATGCTCCCGAAATAGACGGCAATGTTTACGTCGCGTCGCGTCGGCCTTTGAGGCAGGGGGATATCGTTTCAGTAAAAATTGAGCGGGCCGATGCCTATGATTTGCACGGAACAGCAGCCTGAAGGCTTTAAACCTATCGCTGGGCGGCTTTCGAGTACTGATGCAGGTAGACATCCGAAATCTGACGATCGTCGTCAGAGGCGCTCTCCAGAGCCTGGGAGTAAAGGTCTACGATCCATTTATCTTTGGGAGAGATAGCTGAATCCTTTGCAAGGCTCAACCACATCAGGCCCCTGCCCTTTTGCTGTTGAACCCCCTGCCCAAAAAACAGCATGTGGCCCAGCAGTGCCTGAGCGGCATGGTGCTGTTTTTCAGCGGCTAGATTAAACCAACGCGCAGCCTGACGCGGATCTTTCTCACATCCACGCCCATCCAAAAGCATGCGCGCCAAGTTATACTGGGCATTTGGGTCGCCAAACGTCATGGCCGCGAACTGAAACATTACGAACGCACGGGCGGGATCCGCCTCGACCTTGGCTTTAGGCAAGCCATTCAAAGCGTAGACGCCAACTGCGACGTAAGCGTTTGAGACAACTGCAAGATCTTTGCGATCCATCGCGTCGTCATCGTCTTCGTGAAAATTATTTACGATGCTTGAAAAGTAGTTATACGCTTGAACGTCGTCCCGTTGAACGCCGTCTCCTTCCGCGTACATCCGGCCCAATTTCCACTGTGCAAGCGGATGACCTTGAGCGGCGGCATACTTCAGCGCGGCAACAGAATCGTCAAATTCGCCGGATTCGTAATTTTTCAGGCCGTATTTGAAGGCATCTTGCGGGTTAGCAAAAGAAGGCGCTTGCTGCCGTTGTGATGGACCTTCAAAGCCCGCTGCGCCGCCGGACAATGCCGATGAAGTCACAACCAGACACAAATAAAAAGTAGCCTTCCACGCGCCACAAACCCCCACTAAAGCAGGCGACCAGAAACTGAGCAGTTTCTCCTGCGTAAAGGACTTCTCGCGATCAATGATAATACCACGCAATGCCATGCAAACGGTGCCTGAACCCTTAACTGTCACGATAGGGCGATTAATTCAACCCCGTATCTCGTCTACAGTAGCGCAGAGTTTATGGCTTAAACGCGGCATTTCGGGCTGTTTGCACTGCTCAATCAAAATCAACATCGAGTGTTACGTTTTTGCAACACTCAATTTACCCGGTTATTACCGTTCAAGACCTTGTAAAGCGGACGTCATCTTGGATATGCGCCCCGCGGCGTCTTGCCGCCTTTCGCGGTTTTCTTCAATCACGTCGTCCTTCGCCCTCGCCATAAAGTCCGAATTGGCGAAACGGAGGTCAATTTTA
>JANXSV010000146.1 GCA_025356505.1 Methylovirgula sp. | reverse complement strand
GTGATGCGCTCTCCCTTGGTTGCCTCACCAACCATGCTATGGCCAAGGTCAGTGTCATAGACACCGGAAATGCCGCTGAAATTCGGTGTGAGCCCGATATGGACATAGGGTCCGGCAGTTTGGGAGGCGGATTCTTTGAGTTTCATGTCAATTTCCATCCAGCTTGTTTTCAAACAAAGTGGAGCGCCGTCCGCGCAGTGTGATGTCAAACCTCCAGGCCCGGGCATCCATTGGAATGGTGTTGTCATGGTCATAGGTTGAGATGAGTCGGCGTATGGCCTCTTTGTCATGAATGGTCGCGACGATCGGGCAAAGGTTGATTAGCGGATCGCCTTCGAAATACATTTGCGTAATCAGGCGCTGCGCAAACCCGGAGCCAAACACCGAAAAATGGATATGTGCGGGACGCCAATCATTGACACCGTTCGGCCACGGGTAGGGACCAGGCCTTATGGTTCGAAAGCTGTAATTTCCATCCTTGTCGGTGATGCAGCGCCCGAAGCCGCCGAAATTAGGGTCTAGAGCGGCAACATAGCCCTCCTTTTTGTGGCGATACCGGCCACCGGCATTGGCCTGCCACACCTCAAGCAGTACATTGGGCACAGCTTTCCCGCGCTCGTCTAATACACGGCCATGCACGATGATGCGTTCACCGATCGCGCTCTCGCCGGGTTTTGCGAAATTGTAGATCAGGTCATTGTCAAGCTGGCCGAGGATATTGTGGCCAAACACCGGGCCGGTGACCTCACTGATCGTATTGGGAAACGATATTAGCGAGCGCCGGGGCGAGCGTAACACGCTGGATTTGTAAGAGGGCGAGCGCGCGCGCGGGTGCCATTCAAGATCCCGGGCATAGAATGCGCCGCTTTCTGGAGCTTTATTGGTCATGCGGCTCCCTTTTCTGCCTGCATTTCGGCAAAAGTGTCTTTGACGATTTTTATGGCATGGTTTGCAGCAGGAACACCGGCATAGATTGCCACATGCAGCAGCGCCTCGCGGATGTCATCCGCTGTTGCGCCGGTATTGCGGCAACTGCGGACATGCATGGCGACCTCTTCATCCTGCCCCAGCGCCGCCAGCAGCGCGATAGTGATCATCGAACGCTCGCGCAGCGAAATGTTCGGGCGTGACCAGACGTGGCCCCACGCCGCCTCGGTGATGAGGTCCTGGAATGGCGCGTCAAAATCGGTTTTGCTCGCTTCAGCGCGGGTTACATGTGCATCGCCGAGCACTTTGCGCCGTGTCTTCATACCTATTTCGTGATGGCTCATCGGCTGCTCGCTCCGACTGTTGCGATGAAGTTGGACAGGTGCTGGGCAAAAAGCTCCGGACACTCGATGCAAGGCAAATGCCCGGCTCCAAGGATATGCTCATAACGCGCCCCGGGAATACTGCGCGCCATTTCCTCGACGATGGCAGGGGGTGTCGAACCATCATGTTCCCCTGCGATACAAAGCACCGGCACGGTTATGCGCGCCGCATCTTTCGTGAAATCCGCACTACGGAGCGCCTCGCAGCAGGCCAAATAGCCGCTCAATGGCGTGCGGACCAGCATAGTGCGATAAAGCACATATTCATCGCTGCGGTTCATGCGGAAATCCGGCGCGAACCAGCGCTCCAAGATGGTGTCCGCAATCGCGCCGATGCCTGAGGCTGACACCGCTGAAATGCGCGCATTCCAACTGTCCTGCGTACCTATTTTCGAGGCCGTGTTGCTCAAGACCATTGCCTTGACCAGGTCAGGGCGCTGTTGAAACAGGCTCTGCGCGATAAGCCCGCCGACAGAAACCCCGCAGACCACCACGCCGGTAAGGTTCAAGCTGACAAGTAACTCTTCAAGGTCCCTGGCGTAGTCAGCTATGGTTGAACGGCCGGTTCTTTCTTGCGAGAGGCCATGTCCGGCCTTGTCGTGCAACACAATATTGAACCTGCCACACAACTGATCAAAAACACCGTCCCAGATGCGAAAGTCAGTGCCGAGGGAATTTACAAACACAACAGTCTCTCGCCCCGAAACAAGATCACTTGTCCGGTAATGAAGTACGCCTGTGGTGGTCCGCATCAGTTGCATCACGCAAGAGTTACATATACGGACTAATGTGAATAATGATATTTTGAACATATTTGATAGCGAAACTGATATGAAAAGCGTGCGCCAAATTAAGCTCAATCAACTCGAAACCTTTGTCGAAGTGACAAGGCACAAAAGCGTCACCAGAGCAGCTGAAAGTCTCAAGCTCACCCAGCCTGCCGTCACGCGCACTTTGCGCGAGCTTGAAGCCATCTGCGGGGCGCCTTTAGTGGCAAAAGATGGCCGTGGCATCCGTATAACGCCGCAGGGCGAAGCGTTTTTGCGCCATGCCGGAGCAAGTCTTGCGGCAGCGCGCAGCGGCCTCAACGCTGTTGCTGACTTGGAGGTGAGGGACCGGCCAGCCATCCGCATAGGCGCACTGCCGACAGTGTCGGCACTGATCATGCCGGGCGCGGTGTCCCGTTATCTTGCCGAAAGTTTGCGCAATCCGCTGCGAATCTCGACGGGTGAAAACCGCGCTTTGCTGGATCAACTGCGCGCTGGAGAACTTGACCTTGTTATGGGGAGGTTGCCCGCGCCGGAAATCATGACCGGGCTTGTGTTCGAACCGCTCTACCGTGACATTGTGGTGTTCGCTGTCCATAACAGCCATCCACTCGCAGGGCGAATCTCGATCAGCGCCAGCGAAATTTCCGCCTCCCCGATGCTGGTGCCTACGTCAGTTTCGATCATCGGCCCTTTCGTGAAGCGGTTGTTTATCGAGCAAGGCCTGCCGGAGGCGGCTCAGGTTATCGAAACCGTGTCAGATTCATTCGGCCGCGCGTTCACGCGGGAACATGGTGCAATCTGGATTATATCGCGCGGTGTTATCGCCGCTGAACTCAAATCCGGCGAATTTGTTGCTTTGCCCATCAACACCCAGTCCACTCTAGGGTCTGTCGGTATGTGTATGAAAGCCAATGAGCCGATTGAGCCGGCTGTTGAAATCTTTGCAGGGTTTCTGCGCGAGGAGGTCAGGCGACGGGCTGATTTTTTGCCTGAACATATCGGGTAGGTTCCAGCAAAGCGATGATTCGCCTAGCATCCGAACCGCCGACTTGGAACAGCGGGAGATGTCTTACTCGTTGCTGTCAGCTTTAAGACATGCGTCCGTGATGTTAGGGTCTTATTGTGTGAGTTCACGACTTGCTCTGCGTTTCAGAATTTGTAAGGCCATTTGAATTAGGGTCGTGAGGCGCTACTTTATGGAGCTTAGGAGTTCAAAATGACGCTTGCAACCATGCCCGAGACGCTCGGGGAGGTCTCGCCAAAACAGTTCCGCGAGGCGATGCGTCATCTTGCGGGCGGCGTAACTGTGATTACGGCGGGGCGGGGAGATGAACGAACCGGCCTTACAGTGACATCGTTTTCAGCACTGTCAGCGGAGCCGCCACGCGTCATTGTGTGCGTGCACCGCGCTTCATCGAGCTTGGATGTCATTGTGCGCGATCGTCAATTTGGGGCCAGTTTCCTCGCCGCGCATCATGAGGATGTTGCTGCGCGCTTTGCCGGGCGCGGAGGCATAAAGGGGGTAGAACGCTATGCTGGTGGCGCGTGGCAAACGCTGCCGAGCGGCGTTGTTGTGCTCGGTGGCGCTTTGGCAGCCCTCGATTGCGAAGTGGAAGAGATTTTAGAGCGCCATTCTCATGCCATTGTCATCGCGAAGGTTCGCAGCGTGTTTGCACAGGGCGGTTCCGGGGCGCTGCTTTACTGGCGCGGTGGGTTTGACCAGTTGGGTTGGTCCCTTGACACCGCAGACCTTTCGAAAGGCGGTTAGTGCATTGCAGCGCAGATGAGGGTGCATGCCTTTTAAAAGATTTTAAAAATAAAAATAGTATAGGATAATGTTATCTCTCTGTCAGAGTGTCGTGCATAGTATTCGCATCTTGAATTTTTGACAGAGGCGTGGCCAATGCGTTCCGGAGACTATATCTGGCACAAATTCTACGCTTGGAGGCCGGTGTTCCCCAGCGATGATCATGGGATTTTCTGGCTGGAATATTTGTGGCGCAGGCGCGACAAACACCGCCACTGCTGGGTGTATCGCAGCTTTCGCACCAAGAGCGAAAAAGAAGTCGAACAGATGAACAGGCTGTTTTAAGCCGCGCCAGTCCAGTTGTCCGTCGATGTAGGCATCTGACGCAACGCAAGGCGATAACGTCTTTAGCGGCGTTTCCAGCCCGCCTTGAGCACGCTTGAAACCAAAACGCCGAAACAGCCCACAACCAAAACAGCGCCAGTCACTGTGCTTGAAGTATTGAGCAAAAAGCTGAGCGCAGCGGCAATGCCCACAACTGCCAGCACCGCCAGCGCAAGGAATTCATCATCGATGAACATGCCGATAAATTCGCGCAGGATCAGATTAAACGTGTTCATCTCGCAAACTCCACGCTGCGGCTGCGGATCATCTGGGCTAATGCCAATCCGACAGCAAGGAAAGCCGCAGCAAATACAAGAATGATCGCGTCAGCGCCGGGCCAGTTTACGCCAAGCCCTTCACCGGTCCAGAATACACCGAAGGCGGACAGCATGACGCCGACGCAGAATTTCAAAGTATTTTCCGGAACGCGCGCCAATGGCTTGTGAACGAGTAGCCCGATGCCAAGCACAAGCACGCAAGCGGCGAGAGCGCCAAGTGCGGCAGGCCACAATAGCCCATTGCCCGCGCCAACCGCTATAACGATAAACACCACTTCCAGACCTTCGAGCACGACGGCTTTAAAGGCCGCCATTCCGGCGATCCAGTCGAGATGGGACTCGTTTCGATCTGCAGCGGATCGTAGTTCGCCGGTTTCCTGCGCGAAAGCAGCGGCTTCATCATGAAGTTTTATGATGCCTGACGCGCGCAAAATCGCTTTGCGCAGCCATCTCAGTCCAAACAGCAACAGCAAAATGCCGATGACAAGTTGTAACCCGTGCAGCGGAACGCGGTCGAGAAGCGGGCCCAGAATGACCACGATCAAGGTCAGGAGCACGAGCGCCGCGAGGGTTCCAAGTGCGGCAGGACGCCAGCCGCGTACTGTGCCCACTGCCAGAATGATGGTGAAAGCCTCGACGACTTCAACCAGCGAGCTTAAAAAAGCCGCCGAAACCGCCGGGGCGGCCGTTGTCCAATAGTCCAAGTCTCACCCTCCAGCGCGCCAAGCCGCGCGTATCCATTCCGATCGGCCGCGCAGGCCGCGGATGTCTCGTATAGCGTTAATGGCTTTTAACTGCCCTGTCGATGCTCGTACAGGTTGGAAAACCAACTTGGCGCGCCAGCCCAGTGAAGGACAAAGAGGTATTTGAAGGGTGCCGGCAGGGGTTCTCAATTCACGCCTGTGCCCTCGAAGCAGAAGTCTGGTGGTTTATTTGGCGACTTCGGCAGGCCAAATCGCCGATGAAAAAGACGATAGTCCTTTTGCGACTGGCACAGCCTCGTTAATATGTTTGAATGTCGCCAGAGCTTGGCCGACAACCTGATCCATATTGTAATAACGGTATGTGGCAAGCCGTCCCGCAAACCACACATTTTCGGTCGCATTGGCTAGCGCTTCATATTTTTTATAAATGACTTGGTTTTCGGGACGAGGAACCGGATAAAACGGATCGCCAATGTCAGAAGGGTACTCATACATGATGCTGGTCTTGTCGCTGACCTGACCCGTGAGATGTTTGAACTCGGTCACCCTCGTATAGTCTTCGCTCTGCGGGAAATTCACCGTACCCACGGGCTGATGCCGCTCTTCGTTGAGCGTTTCATGCTTGAAATGCAACGAGCGGTAGGGAAGTTTGCCGAAACGGTGGTCAAAATATTCATCCACAGGGCCGGTGAATATCAACCGTTTGAACTTCACCTGCGAGCGGCGCTGCTGATAACTGACCGAAGTTTCAACGGTGATATTGGGATGATCGAGCAGATTTGCGAACATTTTGGTATAGCCGTCGAGCGGCATATATTGGAACTTGTCTTCGAAATAACGATCATCACGATTGGTGCGGGTCGGCACGCGCGCCGTGACACTTTTGTCCAGCTGGGAAGGATCCAGCCCCCACTGCTTGCGCGTGTAGCCTTGAAAGAACTTTTCATAAAGTTCGCGACCCACCTTGCTGACAACTACGTCTTCAGATGTTTCAATCGATGCGATATGCTCTGCCTTCTGCGCAAAAAACTGTTCCAAACCTTCGGAATCTAAAGACAGTCCATAGAGCCTGTTGATGGTATCGAGATTTATCGGGATTGGCAGAAGCTGGCCGTCCACCTTTGCCAAAACACGATGCTCGTAGGGCCGCCATTGGATGAACTGCGACAAATATTCAAAAATATTTGACGAATTGGTGTGGAAAATATGCGGCCCGTATTGATGTATGAGGATGCCAGCTTGATCCTTGTAATCATAAGCGTTTCCGGCGATATGGTCCCTCTTATCAATGACGAGCACTTTTTCGTTTCTTTGACTTGCCAAACGCTCGGCAAGAACGCTCCCTGCGAACCCTGCGCCGACAATCAACCAATCAAACATGTGCACCTCCGGATTTGGAGAGTTTACTGCCAATTTGGATTTCAACAACTTGGCTCTCCGGAAGCTGGTTTTCGACATGCGACATCATTGCCTCGAATGTCATGTCCCATGACATTGTCGCCAAGGCCTGGTCGACGCGTTGCAGCCAGAGTGACCTGTCGACCATCAGCGCGCGGTCAAGTTCTTCGCACATATGTTCAGCCGTTTCGGCAATGCTGACCAATCCCGGTTTGCCCCAGGTTCTGACAACGTCCAAAATCGGCGTAGACACAACAGGGAGACCCGCCGCCAGAAATTCCGGCGTTTTGGTGGGACTGATGTAGCGCGTTGCGTCATTAATGGCGAAAGGCATAAAGCCTGCGTCCCAATGGGCTAGGTAATCTGGCAGCTCGGCATAATCCTTTTTGCCGAGCCAATGAATATTTGCCATACGCGGCAGGGATTCCGGGTCAATTTTAACCACCGGCCCCAAAACCACGAAGCTGAAGTGCGGCCGTAGAAGTGCCATATCCTTAAGCAGCGTGAGATCGGTGCGTTCATCAATCACGCCGAAAAAGCCGATTCTCGGGTGGGGAATGGCTTTCTGATCGGCTGGATCATCGCAGCGCTTGCCGTTTCGGGCTTTGGCGAAATGCGCGCGGTCAATGCTGCTCGGCAGGCAGAGGACGTTATCATGAAGCGATTTTTTAGCCTCATAGAGG
>JANXSV010000095.1 GCA_025356505.1 Methylovirgula sp. | reverse complement strand
GAAAGCTGCAACCGCGTTCGCGTGACCTGTACCGGAACACTTTATATGTGTCTGGGGCAGGAAGACGCGGCTGATCTTCGCACGCCACTGCGCGCCGATATAACCAACGAGAGTTTGAATAAGGCGATTGACGCTGCCATTTTACGCAAGCCGAAAGGCCACGATTTTATCATCGAGCGCGGCGCAAATGTGCCAAGCGTCGGGCGGCACATGAGCATGACGGGGGGGTAGCCAAGTTTGTGCATGGCCAAGTTTGTGCACGGCCAAGGGTGCGGGTGGCCAAGTTTGCGGGTGGCGAAGTCTGCGCTCTTAAGAAACCTGCTTTGGCTCTCACCCCCGCCACGCCCGCAACCCAAGCATAAGTCCGCCTGCGATCAGCCCCCAAAATGCGCCGCCGATGCCATAAAAGCTCAGGCCGGAAGCGGTGACGAGGAAAGTGAGCGTTGCAGCTTCGCGCTGATCGACATTTTGTAGCGCGCCATTAATCGAATTGCTGAAAGAGCCCATCAGCGCCAAGCCCGCCACGGCCTCAATCAGGATCGGGTTGGCAACATTGACAAAAGCCGTGACGATCCCAGCGCAAAGTCCAAAAGCGATATAGCCGCAGCCGGTGATGATCGCTGCCCAATAGCGCTTTTGCGGGTCAGGATGTGCTTCTTCGCCCGCACATAAGGCAGCAGCCAGAGCCGAGAGATTGACCGCGTGGCCACCAAATGGCGCGCTCAAAAATGAAAACAGGCCGGTCACCAAAAACAGCGGCGAAGGCGCTGGTTTGTAGCCATTGACGTTCAACACAGCGAGGCCGGGAATATTCTGCGATGCCATCGTGACTACGAACAAGGGTAGAGCGATTGACACCACTGCGGCCAAGCTGAACTGCGGCACTATCCATTCCAGATGCGGGGCGAAAGCGCCGAATTGCGGAGATTTGAGTTCGCTGGCAATGATGAGTGCTGCGACCGCGACGGCGGCAGGCACGGCCATCAAACGGTTCAGCCGCGCCACAATTGCCCATACCACGACAATCAACAGCCCTTGCCAAGGCTTTTGCGCAATGGCTTGCACAGGTGCCAGACACAACCGGAGTAAAATGCCCGCCAACATTGCGTTGGCAAGCGACGCCGGGATCAGCGCCACCCACCGTCCTAAAGGTTTCCACAGGCCGCATAGAGTGAGCAGCGCTGCACAGACAACAAACGCTCCCACAGCCATGTTATAGCCACCCTCGACCGCAGGCGTTGAAATCAGAAGCGCCGCCCCTGGCGTCGACCACGCTACCGAAATTGGCATTTTATGTATGACCGACAGCACGATACCGCCCAAACCCATCGCGACGGACAGCGCCAGCAGGCCTGACGACGCCTGGCCCGGTGAGGCCCCGACGGCGCTAAGGCCCTTTAAAACGATGGCGAACGAACTGGCGAAGCCAACAAAGCTGGCAAGGAGGCCGGTGGAAATCGTCCGGGGAGAAAAGTCCTGAAAAAGCGACACGATTTCAATCTTACGGCTGAGGGTTGTTCACGAGACAGTTTCGAACTGAAGTCTGCTCATCACTCCACAATAATACGCGGTGCGGCGCGCATCGGCTTGCCCTCCAGCTGGGAGCGGACATTTTGCGCAATTTGCAGATAGCTCTGCGCATGCGGTCCGGTCGGCTGCGTCGCCATGAGCGGTTTGCCGGAGTCCGATGTCGCGCGAATGGCCATTTCGAGCGGTACTTCTCCCAAAAAAGGAACGTTGAGGCGCGTGGCTTCGTGACGCGCGCCACCGTGGGCAAATATGTCCGATCGGGTGTGGCAATGCGGGCAGATGAAATAGCTCATGTTTTCCACAAGGCCCAAGATCGGCACGTTGACCCGTTTGAACATGGCGATGCCACGGCGCGCGTCAATCAAGGCAAGGTCTTGCGGGGTGGAAACAATAACAGCGCCACTCAGCGGAACCGCCTGCGCCATGGTCAATTGAGCGTCCCCCGTGCCAGGCGGCATGTCCACCACCAGCACGTCCAGTTCTCCCCAAGCGACTTCGCGGAGCATCTGCGTGATGGCCGACATCACCATGGGTCCGCGCCAGATCATGGCGGTTTCTTCTTCGACGAGAAAGCCGATGGACATGACCTTAAGGCCGTAGACTTCGTGTGGCTTCATGATGCGGTTATCAATGAGCTCCGGCTTGCCTGAAATGCCGAAGATACGGGGCATGGACGGACCATAAATATCCGCATCAAGCACACCAACCCGCCACCCGCTTGCGGCAAGACCGAGCGCAAGATTGGCCGCAGTCGTGGATTTACCAACGCCGCCTTTGCCAGACGCCACAGCGATAATGTGCTTTACGCCTTCAATGGCCGTTCCGGCGCGCGCAGCGGTCGCTTTGGGGCCGGCATGGGAGTGGTTTGGCTGGCTTGCGGTCGGCTGGCTCATCTTTGGCCTTGCCTCGGCTGTCAGCGTTACAAATGCTTGATACCCGCCTGGCAGAGCTTTGATTGCGCCCTCGGCAGACCGGCGCATCGGTTCATATTTGGCCGCTTGTTCAGGGTTTACGGCGATCGTGAGATATATTTTGCCGTCTTTGATTGAAATTCCGCCCAGCGCGGACGATTGCGACAGCGGCATCTGGTCTGGCCCGATAACGCGCTCAAGGGCTTTTAAAACGTCTTTTTCAGTAATCATGAGGTCCTCAACACTTAAGACCCGTTTGTAAGCGATTCACTGATAGCGTCAATCGTCACGGCATATGCGTGTCTGGAATGCAGCATTGACGATTGCAAATTCGAATGGCCTGCGCCAAAGTCCGGCCAAGTTTTCAAGAACGGTGTCACGTGCGATTTTTCTTTCCAAGTCAAAATGGCAGTCGAACTTGGCGCATTTTCACAGTTGTTCTCGCACTGGGCCTCGGTTTTTGTTGTTCCGCCCGAGCAAAAGACTGGGGTCACATCAAATTTGCTTCGGAAGGTGCGCGGCCCCCGTTTAATTATCTCGATAATAATCAGCTGGCAGGTTTCGAAATTGATCTCGCAAACGAAATTTGTGCGCGGCTGAAAGCCACATGTGAATTTGTCCCGGACAATTGGGACGATCTCATACCTCACCTACTGGCGGGGCAATATGATGCGATTATCGCTGCCATGGATATCACCGATGAGCGGCGTGAAAAAATTCAGTTTACCAAGCCTTATGTCAATATGCCTTCGGCTTTTGTTGCTCAGCGAGAAGCCGCGATTCCCGATGTAAGTCCGACCGGGCTTGCTGGCAAACGTATCGGCTCGGAGGCGCGCGGCGCACATGAAGCCTTCCTGAGCGATGTTTACAAACAATCCGATTTACGCCCCTATGCAACCTTGGAAGAAGCTATTCTTGACCTCGGCGCGGGGCGGATTGACCTTGTGCTCGGTGATCGCGATGCGGTTGGGGAGTTTCTCAAAACGCGTAAAGAAGGTGACTGCTGCCGCATTATCGGCACCGCCGGACATGATCCGGCCTATTTTGGCGAAGGGCTTGGCATTGGTTTGCGCAAAGCCGACCAAGAGCTTAAACAAGCGATGGATGACGCGCTTGAGGCGATCAAGGCAGACGGGACTTTTGCGCGCCTCAGGGCTAAATATTTTGATTTTGAACTGGAATAGACACGATGGCGAAGGTTGCATTTTTAGGTTTGGGCGTCATGGGTTTCCCTATGGCAGGGCATTTGGCCAAGGCCGGACATGACGTAACGGTGTACAACCGCAGCGTCGGCAAGGCGGAAGCTTGGGTCGCAAAACATGGTGGCGCATTTAAAACCACACCTAAAGCGGCGGCTCAAGGGCAGGACATCGTATTTTGCTGCGTCGGCAATGATGCCGATTTGCGCAGCGTGACCCTAGGAGATGAAGGCGCGTTTGCCGGTATGGCAAAGGGCACTGTTTTTGTCGATCACACCACGGCTTCCGCCAATGTGGCACGCGAACTTTTCGCCGCGGCTGCGAAAAGCGCCATCCACTTTATCGATGCCCCGGTGTCCGGCGGTCAGGCAGGCGCTGAAAACGGCGTGCTAACCGTTATGTGCGGTGGCGAGGCTGCCGCCTATGGCAAAGTTGAAAGCGTGATCGCTGCCTATGCGCGTGCGTGCCGCCTGATGGGTCTGTCCGGTGCTGGACAGCTAACCAAGATGGTCAATCAAATATGTATCGCCGGAGTGGTGCAAGGCTTGGCCGAGGGCATCCATTTTGCACAAAAAGCCGGCCTTGATGCCGAAGCGGTGATCGAAGTTATCTCCAAAGGCGCGGCTCAAAGCTGGCAAATGGAAAATCGCTACAAGACGAGGGTCGCCGATACGTTTGATTTCGGTTTTGCGGTGGACTGGATGCGCAAGGACCTCGGCATCGTCCTCAACGAGGCTGGCACTAATGGTGCGAGCTTGCCTGTCACAGCTCTGGTAGATCAATTTTACAGCGATGTGCAGAAGCTGGGCGGGCGTCGTTGGGACACGTCCAGCCTGATTGCCCGTTTGAAATAATCAGGGAAATACGTTGAACAGGAAGCGGCCAAAGCGAGGCTGCGGAACATAATCCAAATCGTCCTGCTCCACATAACGGCGATGCGGTGGATAAACTGCCCGCGGTGGCAATGTCAGTGGTTCGCCGTATTGGTCTTGAACCTGGCGCGAATAGCGCGGGCCATAATAGGCCCGTGGCGCAAAATACCCCTGCGGGCCAGCATCCTGCGCGCCGTCGCCACGCTCCACATAAGTATTCTCCGAGCCAGGCGCATATTCGTTCAAAGCCTGGCGTGCCTCAACCGCGTGGAGTCCGTTCGGAAAACGATTCAAATAGCTGCGATAAGCGCTTGGTGTATCGATAGAATCGGCCTGTTGCCAAGCCAAAGTATCAGTCTTAGCGCGGCTCTTCTTCTGCTCCGCTAACTTGCGCTGAGCAAGGTCCTTCCTAACTGCCGCATCAGGCTTTTGCACCGCGGGCTCGTCTGGCGGCCTGACTGCTTCTAAAGTTTTCAGAGGAATCGGCAGAGGCTTCGCCAACTTAACGGGCTTTTCTGCTGGCGCAGCTGTGTTCGCCGGTTTTGGAAGCTCTAACGGTTTCGCGACTTCAACGGGTCTCGCCACTTCCACAGGTTTCGCTGGCTCAGCCGAAACTGCTATTGCCGGAACCTGATCAGTGAAGGTGAAGCTGCCGTCCAGTTTCGCCAGATGCCATGGCACTTCCGCGGATTTGGTGACTTCTGACACTTTCAATCGCATCTGGCCGAACATATCATCCGGCTGCAAACCGCCTTTGGCAATGAAATCAGCAAGAGCGGTCGCGTATAAGCCGTTCGCGGCTGTGGCTTCGGGCGCGACGGCACCGGGCGCGGCGTTAAAAGCGATCAAACTGCCCGCATCCGGTTCAATATATGCAAGCCCGGAGGTAGGCTCGCTCCCCTGTGCAAATGGTGTTTTGTGGGCACCGTCCAGCACGACGATGCGGTTTTTGACCGGCTGCGCAGTTAGGCCATGCAGAAAATCGCTGACTTTAATGCTTTGTGTGGCGACATCGGCCTCGCTTGCAATGGCCGCGTCCACAGGCGCGAAATAATTTTCGCCCTTGGACTGAAAGCCATATCCGCCCAGATAAACAAATACGAAGGCATCAGGCGCGGCAGAGCTCAATTTGGCCGTGAAATCTGCCATAGATTTGCGCAGCGTGTCGCCGTCCAAATCGCGCGCTGCCGTAACTTCGAATCCGGCGTTTTGCAGCGTGGTTGCAATGAGCGCTGAATCACTGGCGGCAGTGGCCAACACGCCTGACTTGTACTCGCCATTGCCTATCACCAGTGCAAGACGATGGGAGCCTTCCGCAGCATTAAGCGCAGAAACGGAGACGCTCAAAGCAAATATGGCAGTGCCGATGAATTTTATGGATGAGAGCGAAATCATAATGGCTCCAAAGCGAGGGTCCGAATAACAGGCGTATATTGTTGCGCGATAAGGCAAAAACGCTGATTAACAACAAGTGAATAAATGAAGGCGGAATTATGGAAGCCCGCCTAAGCGGCGATTGCCGCAGCAACGTCGTGCCGTAAAACCGGCAAAAGCGCGGTTTCAAACCATGGGTTCTTTTTCAGCCATCCGGAAGTGCGCCACGATGGGTGCGGCAGAGCAAACAAAGGATAGGGAGCCTCGGCCCTGATTTGTTGCCAGTGCGCCACGACTTCGGTCAGGCTGGGACGCAACAGGTGACGTAAGCCGAGCCGTATAAGGTGATATTTGATAGCGTAATAGCCGACACAAATCAGCAGATGAGGTGGCTGCACTGTGGCAAAGACTTGATCGTGCCAGGTGGCCCGGCACTCCGGGCGCGGTGGAAGATCCCCGCC
>JANXSV010000067.1 GCA_025356505.1 Methylovirgula sp. | reverse complement strand
CGACCATGCGCAGAAGCTGGTTCGCGCGAAAGATTTTCAGGAAGTCATTGCTTTGCAGACTGAATATTTTCAGACACAGGCAAAAGAATTCACTGCCATCGTTGAAAGCGCCACCAAGAAGTAAGCTTAACCGGCTTTCTTATTCTAACTTGTGTTCGGGATGACTGAGATGTCTAAAAAACCAATTGCAAAGCCGATCGTTGCCGCCGATGTCAAAACCGCGCCTGTTGCCATGAAACCGGAGGTGGTCAAATCGGCTTCACCTGCGGCAAAGGCGGCGGCACCGGTAGTCAAAAGCGTTGCAGCGCCAGCTAAAGCGCCTGCCGTAGAGCCAAAAGTTGCAGTGAAAACTGCGTCTGCCGCACCTTTGGCTGCGCCAATGATCGCACCCAAGGTCGCTGCGGCGGTTGCGGATGTTCAAGCCCAGATACAGGATGTCGCGACAAAGACCATCACCGAAGCGAAATCCGGTTTTCAGAAAATCTCGAAGGAGACTGCGCAGGCAGGCTCTGCCGTTGAGGCAAGCTTGAGCACAGTGACGAAAGCTATGGCTGATCTCAACGCCAAAATCTTCGATGCTCTGCGCAGCAATTCGGAAGCGACACTCGATCTGGTCAAGGCGGCATTTGCCGTTAAGACACCTTCGGAACTCGTAGAACTACAAATGAAGCATGTTCGCAAGCAGTTGGAAGTGTTTGGCGCGCAAGCGCAGGAAATTTCCACGGCAGCAACTAAAATTGCGCAGGACGCATCACAGCCGCTTAAAGCGCAGATGCAAAAAGCCCGCGCACTTTAACGCCTGCGGCGCGCTTCTGGCGCGACCGTTGCATATCAATCAGACGGGCTCTGCTGAGATTTTGGCAGGGCCCGTTTTTCTGCCGCTGCGCAATTAGAGCTTGCAAAACAGCGGTTTTACTTTTAGTTCTGCGCTCTCGTTAGGTCCTTACGTGACCGCGCATATCGTGCAGCCATAGCTCAGTTGGTTAGAGCGCTAGATTGTGGATCTAGAGGTCCCCCGTTCGAGCCGGGGTGGTTGTACCATTCATAAATTCACGCTGATAACAGAATGTCCGAGCTGCATTGCTAGGACGTCGGCTACCGTCGCGCGCTTGGCAAGCTGCTGCCTATTTGCCACCAATCCCGAATGAATAGGTCATCCCGGCGCCTAAGGAAAATTGATTTCTGCTACCGTTTTCCACGATCGGGCTTCTGGCTGCGGGGCCGGACAGACGGTCATAGTGCTGATAGAGTGTGCCGGTCCAACTCGGGTTCAGCTTATAGGATTGAGCCAACCCGACACCGACAGATTTCAGGCCGCCACGCGGATTATAGGCAACATAGCCTGAGGCCAGCGACTCGGCTGGCGTAACACCAAAGCGCGATTGCATCTGGGTGCGGTCCGCCAGTGCGATACGTGGTCCGCCCGAGAGCGTCAGCGCCCCGAACTGCTCGACCCAATCGGCAGAGAGATCCGCAGTAAAACCATCTGTTTCACGGAAGCCATGCTCAATTGCGATTCTGGTCCGGAAGCGATTTGCAATGGGCCAAAACTCTGCAAACGCGCCCGAATTTATCGTCCAAGGGACATCTTTCAGGCCTGCAAGCCGAGGGCTATCTGCCCGGTATCTGCCGCCATCAAACCCAAACACTGCGCCGAATCTTGCATTCTGCGACTGGTAGACTGGAATTGATATTCCATCTTCCGGCGCCTCAAACTGCGACGTTTCGCCTGGTTTCGACCAGGAGAGCGAAGGCGTGAAGCCTGGGCGTAGCGTGCGTGCCCCGGGATAAGTTGGGGTTCCGGTAAACGTTCCGCCAAGTGTTACGATCCACTCCGACGCGGGGGTTGGGCTCAAAAGGCTGTCTGCTGCTGATGCGGAGCATGTGAGGCTGGAAAGAGCAGCCACGGCATAAAGACCTCTGAATTGAAACACCACTTGATCCTAACTCTTAGACCTGACGTCTGCACGTCTCAGGCTTCATCTGCTCGCATATACTTTGCGCATTCGGTACGCGTGTAAACTGGCAAAATTGCGGCGCGCCTACCGTCGCAATAAGCGACGCTACACGCGTGGATTACGGCCTACGTCGGATTGCGGCAAGAATTTCAGCCGTCTGAACAAACCTGAAATATACCGGTTTTTGAGCGATACAAAGCTCCATTATCTCCGGTGCGTGGCCAATGTGACAACTAATTTCCCATGATCAATTTGGTTTAGCTGATATTGCGCGCCTGTCAGATGATTTTCTCCGCCTGCGGTTGATATTTCGATGTAGCTCGGTTCGATAGCCAACCCTTGGCCTTCAAGCTTGAGGCAAGCTTCTTTTGCGGTCCAGATTTTTAAAAAGGCGTGATGCCGCGCGGTCCCTGCGAGCTGTTGTAATGCTTCGCGTTCGTGCTGATGCAATATGTTCCAGGCTGGTTCGAACTCCGGCCCCAAAAGCTCAAGATCAACGCCAATCGGCTCTTGTGCAACCGCCACCGCCGCGAAGCCGCCGCGGGTCGAATGAGACAAATACAACGGGGCTGGCTGACCACTATCGAAAAAACGCAAGGCCCCTTCTGCTGAAACGTTGATGCTGAGGCGCGTCCGGGCAAAGGCTTTTTCGGCGATGGTCAGGGCAAGTTCGCGCCGCCGTGTTCGCTGATGCGTTTCCGAACCGGTAAGCTGCACAAGCAATACGCAAGGCACAACAGCTCCGGCCGGCACCTCATCAAGCGACAGAGCCCAAACCACCCTCACAGCGACCCCATGGCGCGCCAGTCAAGCTTGGCTTTGATC
>JANXSV010000021.1 GCA_025356505.1 Methylovirgula sp. | reverse complement strand
TCTGTGCTCGATACTCTGTCTGTGCGTGAGTTTCGCGCCGGATATGCCGAGGTCGCCAAATATGGCCTGATTGATGATGCCCCGTTTTTTTACTGGCTGGAGCAGAACTGGCGAGATGTCTTTGCTGGCGGCGCAGCGCGGCAGGAGGCCATTCGCAAAAGCTGCGCGGCCAAGGCAGCCGTGGTGGAGCGGGATGAATTCGAGAACGGCGACCGCGCGTTGCTCAATCTTGGCCACACGTTCGGGCACGCCTTTGAACGCCTGACGCAATATGACAGCGCCAAGCTGGTGCATGGCGAGGGCGTTGCCGTCGGCATGGCCTGCGCCTACCGTTTCAGCGTCAAGAAGGGGCTTTGCGCCGGGCAAGACGCCGGACGGATGGAGGCGCATTTGCGCCAAGTGGGGCTGCCCACCCGCATCGCGCAAATCAATGACAAGCTATCGGAACCGGAAAAGATGTCGAGCGACGCGATTTTGAGTGCCATGTTTCAAGATAAGAAGGTTGAGCGCGGCGCACTGACGTTTATTTTGGCGCGCGGTATCGGGCAAAGCTTTGTTGCAAAGAATGTAGCCGCGCAAGAGGTCAAGGCCTTCCTGGACGAGGACATGTTACATGTCGGCTGATATCTGGATCGCACTCGTCGTAGTGCTTTTGAGTTTGGCGCTGTCGGCATTTTTTGCAGGCGCTGAAACCGCAATTACCGCCTCTTCGCGGGCGCGTATGCATGCGCTGGAGCAAAATGGCGACAAAAATGCGGCCATCGTCAACCGCATTATGCTGCACCGGGATCGTTTTATCGGCGCGATGCTGCTTGGCAATCAGCTGGTTAACATCGCGGCGGCGGCTTATACAACAAATGTCCTCGTCAGGCTTGTGGGCGATACGGGCGTGTTTTATGCCACCGGTATCATGACAGCGCTTGTGGTGATTTTTGCCGAAGTCATGCCGAAAACCATTGCTATTAATTCGCCAGATCGCATTTCACTGCTGCTGGCAAAGGCGGTGTCATTCGCTGTTATGCTGTTTGGACCGGTGGTGGTGACCGTGGAGGCGTTGGTTCGGTTTGTGTTGAAGCTTTTCGGGGTGCATGAGGGCGACGATGATTCGATGCTTACCGGACATGAAGAGCTCAAGGGCGCAGTGGATTTGCTGCACCGCGAAGGCGGCGTGGAGCGAGCCGACCGCGACATGGTCGGCGGGTTGTTGGATCTGAAAGATCTGCAGGTGTCGGATGTGATGATACATCGCACTAAAATGCGCACCATCAGCATCAATCAGCCGGCCGAAGACCTCGTGCGCGAGGTGCTGGCGTCGCCCTACACGCGGCTACCGCTGTGGCGGGATAATCCGGATAATATTGTGGGCGTTATTCACGCCAAAGACCTGTTGCGGGCTTTCGATGCGGCAAAGGGCGATACCAAGAAGCTCAATATTTCCGAGATTGCATTAAATCCGTGGTTCGTGCCGGATACGACGACGCTTCAGGATCAACTTCAAGCATTTTTGAAGCGCAAGACCCACTTTGCCCTGGTCGTGGATGAATATGGCGAAGTGATGGGGTTGGTGACGCTAGAAGACATCCTTGAAGAAATTGTCGGCGACATCAAAGATGAGCATGATCTGGCCGTGCAGGGCGTACGGGTTCAGGCCGATGGTTCGGTCAATGTCGATGGCGCCGTACCTATCCGGGATTTGAACCGGGTGATGGATTGGGAATTGCCGGACGACGAGGCGACAACTATGGCCGGACTGGTGATTGACGCCGCGCGGGCCATTCCTGAGGTTGGACAGGTGTTTCTGTTTTATGGCTTCCGCTTTCAGGTGATGCGCAAAAACAAAAACAAGATCACCTTGATCCGGATTTCAAGCGCCAATGCTGATGTGAAGACTAGTGCGGGTTCATTATAGCGCAACCGAGATATCCGGCGGCGAGAACATGACGGCGCGCAGGCAGAAAAAGCTCAACCCAGCGGCGGCGATTGCGTGAATCAAAACGCGCGGGTCAACGAAAGTGCCGACGGAGAAGCCGAAGAGCACGGCTATGGCAAACCAGCCAAGGCTGGCGGCAAGGGCAATCACGGCAACGGCTTTGTCGCGGCTGCGCATGCGGCGCAGAATGTTCAGCGCCGTAACCAAGGTTGCTGCCAGCACACCGGCCAGCGACCAGACGAAAATGCCGCTGTTCAGCTCATAAAATTTGAAAGTGCCGATCAAGTGACCGGCGACGCCAAAGCCCATTAAAGCGATAAAGCCCCAGTCCAACACTTTGAGCATCTGCATCCTCCTGCTGCCGCATGTCTGGCTCTGTCTGTTTTCCCAAAAACTGCCCCTTTGCAAGAGTAGCGAATTTGCCGCCCTTGGCTAGAAGTTCGTCAAAAGTGCCGGTTTCAATGATTTTGCCCTGATCAAACATCAAGATCCGCGTGGCTTTTTGGATGGTGGCCAAACGATGGGCGATGACAAATGTGGTGCGCCCCTGCGTTGCGGCATCGAGGGCGGCCTGTAACTCGCGCTCTGTATTGGCGTCAAGCGCGCTGGTGGCCTCATCAAAGATCATGATCGGCGGATCTTTAAGCAGCGCGCGCGCAATGGCGATGCGCTGGCGCTCGCCGCCCGACAGTGAGCGCCCGCGTTCTCCGACAATCGTGGCCAGCCCGTCCGGTTGGCGCGCAACAAAGTCCGCGGCTTGAGCCCGCTCCAGCGCGAGCGCCAATTCTTCGGGGGTAGCGTCCGGTTTGCCCACGCGCAGATTTTCTTCAATCGAGCGCGCAAACAACATCGGTTCCTGAAAGACGACGCCAATGTTCTGCCGTAACGACTTCAGGGTGATATCGCGCAAGTCCAGCCCATCAAGCGTGATGCGGCCATGATCGACATCATAGACGCGGTGGAGCAGGCTTAACGTGGTTGACTTGCCGGAGCCGGTCGCCCCCACCAGAGCGATTGTCTCGCCGCGCGTGGCGCGAAGTTCGACATTGTCCACGGCCTTGCGTCGGGCATCATAGGAAAAATCGACATTTTCGAAGCCGACCACGCCGTTGCTGCGGCCAATGTCGCGGGCTCCGGGGTGGTCTTTTACGGCGGCCTCGGTTTCGAGAATATCAAAGAACTCCTGAAGTTTGGGCACTTGTAAAAACAGGAAATTGATGAAGCCGACCACTTGTTCCAGCCGCCCGATGAGCATGGTGGCGAAGCCCATGAATGTCACG
>JANXSV010000013.1 GCA_025356505.1 Methylovirgula sp. | reverse complement strand
GTGCTGTTTAATGTCGGGCGCTGGTATGCGAGGAAGCTCGCCGCCAAAAAAACCGCCGCGCTTCGGCCTTCGGGCACAGTCACGCTGCCGCGCGTCACGGTTGTGCGCTCCATCGCGATTCTCGTCGCGCTGATGTTTTCGAAATTTGTCTATCTCGCTTCCATCAGCACTTATCTGACATTTTATCTCATCTCCAAATTTCAGGTGTCGGTATCCTCGGCGCAGCTGTTTCTGTTTCTGTTTTTGTTTGCCACTGCCGCGGGCACATTTCTTGGCGGACCGCTTGGCGACAAGATCGGTCGCAAACCGGTGATGCTGGGCTCAATTCTGGGCGTACTGCCGTTTACGCTGGCCTTGCCGCACGCAAATCTATTCTGGACAGCAGCGCTCACAGTTCCGATCGGGCTGATTTTGGCCTCCGCCTTCTCCGCCATCGTGGTCTATGCGCAAGACCTGGTGCCGGGGCGGACCGGGGTCATCGCCGGCCTTTTTTTCGGCTTTGCCTTTGGCATGGGCGGTATTGGGGCGGCGGCTCTTGGCATTATCGCCGATAAAACCAGCGTGGAATATGCTTTCCAGCTTTGTGCCTATCTCCCTGTCATCGGACTTCTGGCGCTGTTTTTGCCAAATATGAAGCACGTTTCTCCCGTTTAAGAGGTGAACAATGTCGGATTTTAACACGCTCGAGTCTGCAGATCTTTCCGGCAAGCGCATTTTGCTGCGGGTTGATTTGAATGTCCCCATGGAAAACGGCAAAGTTTCGGATGCCACGCGCATTGAGCGCATCTTGCCAACCTTGCGGGAAATCTCGGAAAAGGGCGGCAAAGCTATCCTGCTGGCGCATTTTGGCCGCCCTAAAAATGGTCCCGATACGGCAAATTCGTTGCGCCCTGTTGCTGCTGTACTGGCACAGCATCTGGGTACGCCAGTGGCTTTTGCCGCGGACAGTATTGGCAAAGTTGCGCAGGACGCCATCGCGAAAATGCATAACGGCGATGTCCTGCTGCTGGAAAACACCCGCTTTTACAAGGCCGAGGAGACCAACGACCCTGCCCACGCTGCGGAACTGGCTAAACTCGGCGATATCTTCGTCAATGATGCCTTTTCCGTGGCGCATCGTGCACATGCGTCAACCGAAGGATTGGCGAACTACCTCCCCAGTTTCGCGGGGCGCGCCATGCAGCAGGAATTGGACGCGCTGACAATTGCGCTCGAAAAGCCTGAGCATCCAGTCATGGCCGTGGTCGGCGGCGCAAAAGTATCGTCGAAACTAGAACTGCTTGGCAATCTTGTAAAAAAAGTCGATGTTTTGGTGATTGCGGGCGGCATGGCCAACACGTTTCTTTTTGCGATGGGCAAAGACGTGGGCAAATCCCTCTGCGAAAAAGACCTTGCGGACACAGCCCGCGAGATTTTGCGTGCGGCGACCGCGGCCAACTGCGAAATCATGCTTCCCGTCGATGCGACGGTGGCCAGGGAATTTAAAGCCAATGCCGCACATCGCCATGTCGATGTTGACCATGTGGCCGCAGACGAGATGATGCTCGATATCGGCCCGAAAACCGAAGCCTTGCTAAAGCAGAAACTAAAATCCATCAAAACGCTGGTCTGGAACGGCCCCTTCGGCGCATTTGAGCTGACCCCGTTTGATCACGGCACCAACCAGATTGCCCGCGCGGCGGCGGAACTGACAGCGCAGGGCAAGCTGCTCTCGGTGGCAGGTGGCGGTGATACTGTTTCGGCGCTCAACCAGGCCGGAGCGGCTGACCGTTTCACCTATATTTCCACGGCAGGCGGCGCATTTCTGGAATGGCTTGAAGGTAAGGTTCTGCCGGGCGTTGAGGCGCTGCGGCGTAAATAACGCTCACCCAAATCAGGCGGCGCCAAAACAGGCTCGGATGCCGGCGCCCAAGACCTATTGGGCAAAAGTATCAGCGTAAAATTAAGCCTTATTGGCTATGGTTTGGCACAGCTAATTTGAACGACCGCTCGGGAGCACAGGATGAATAAGGATTTATTGGTAAGCACCGCCCATGCCATGGTGGCGGACGGCAAGGGTCTCCTGGCGGCGGATGAGGGCACGAGCTCCATCAAGAAACGCTTCGACGCTATCAATGTCGAAAATACCGAGACCAACCGGCGCGACTATCGTGAATTTTTATTCCGCACCGCAGAACCAATGCAGCGAGACATCTCGGGCGTGATTCTTTTCGACGAGACCATTCGCCAGAGCGCGGCAGATGGCACGCCGCTGGTCAAAATCATCGAAGCTGCCGGGTCAATTCCCGGCATCAAGGTTGATACTTCGCCTGTGCCAATGCCGGGCTTCCCCGGTGAAGTGGTAACCTCTGGTCTCGACGGTCTGGAAAAGCGCCTCGAAGATTATTTCAAGCTCGGTGCGCGCTTCGCCAAATGGCGCGCGGTGATCGATATCGGCAACGGTATCCCCACGAGCGCAAACATCCACGCAAATGCGCAGCTCCTCGCCCGCTACGCCGCGCTGTGCCAACAGGCCGATATCGTGCCGATCATTGAGCCCGAAGTGCTGATGGACGGCGATCATTCCATCGAGCGTTGCTATGACGTAACCCAGCATGTGCTCAAAACAGTGTTTGCGGAACTTTATCATGCCCGTGTCTTCCTTGAGGGCGCAATTCTGAAACCGAATATGGCCATTGCCGGCAAAAAGCATGCGCATCAGGCCAGCCCTGAACAGGTCGCCGCGCATACGATCCGCTTGTTCAACAATTGTGTTCCGGTTGCTGTGCCGGGAATCATGTTTTTGTCCGGTGGACAGGGTGACGTTGAAGCAACGGCAAATCTAAACGCCATCAATGCTAAGCAACTGCCCTGGAAAGTCAGCTTTTCCTATGGTCGCGCTCTTCAATTCGCTGCGCAGAAAGCCTGGAGCGGAAACCCGGCTAACATTAAAGCGGCACAAGCGGCTTTCAGCCATCGCGCCAAAATGAACCGTCTGGCCGCCCTGGGGCAGTGGAGCATGGCAGTCGAACAGGCATAATTTGCTTTTAAATGGATAAAGGCAGGGCGGCCCTTTTGCCGCCCTTTTTATTGGGTGTAAGCTCATACAAACGGATTGCTCAGATGCGTCGCATTCATCTTTATCTCTACACACCGAAGCTGGCCGATGCGGCTGAATTCGCACCCAAACTGGCGCTGGCTCTGGCGGCCACAAAAGTGGCCTGCGTTTTGGTGCGCGCGGCCGAGGCCGGTGATATCAAGAAGCTCGCCAAGGAACTGGCTCCGGTTGTGCAAGGCGCGGGGGCAGCGCTGATCGTCGACAATGATGCGCAGCTTGTTGCCCGCGTCGGAGCGGATGGTGCGCAGATCAGCGGCGCAGGTGAGAGCCTGCGCAGTGCTGTAGAAACATTGCGGCCCAAATCAATTGTCGGCGCGTACAATCTCAAAACCAAAGACGAGTGTATGACCGCCGGAGAATTGGACATCGATTTTCTAATGTTTGGCGAACCCAGCAAAGACGGATTTGTGCCAAACATCAGCAAGACCCTTGAGCGCGTCCATTGGTGGGCCGAAATTTTCAATGTGCCGTGCATTGGTTACGCCCCGCGTGAAGAAGATATCGCGCCGCTGACCGCAGCCGGGGCAGATTTTATCGCTTTGGGAGATTGGCTGTGGACACACGAGGATGTGGCAGCCAAGCTCACAGCAATCGCGCAAACCATTCGCGACAACACTCCGGCTGAATGAGCAAGGTTTGATGAAGACACGCGTGTTCTTTTCTGTTGGCGTGGCGCTGCTGGCGGTATCGCAGGGCGCGCTCGCGGCCAGCCCGCCGAAAAAAGAACCCGTGCCGAAAAACCAGCCTCAAACTATTGCGCCTGCGCCTGCGCCTGCGCCTGTAACGCCCGCTCCTGTTCCTGTTCCTGTTCCTGTCCCTGCTCCCATAGCGCCGGACACAGCCCAAAGGCCGGACCTCGCCTTTGGTGCCTATCAGATGGGTAAATATTTGGCCGCGTTTGGAGAGGCCACCAAACGCATTGACAGTGACCCGAATGATGCCCCCGCCATGGTGCTGATCGGTGAGCTATATCTCGAAGGGCTCGGTCTCAAGCGCAATCCGTCCGAGGCTTTTCGTTGGTTCGCCTTAGCGGCGCAGCGCGGCGACAAAAATGCCCAGTTCGCTTTGGCTTTGCAGAAGCTTGAGGGCAGTGGCACCGATAAGGATAAGCCGGGCGCAAAGGCGTTTCTGGAGAAGGCCGCCGCACAAAATCACCCGGGCGCGCTCTACAATCTCGGTGTGCTGGCCATTGAGGGTGACGGCGTCACCAAAGATTTTGCCAAAGCGGCAACATTGTTCCGCAAGGCGGCTGATCTGGGTGATCTCGATGCGCTTTATTCGCTTGGTTTGTTACTTCGCGAAGGCCAGGGCGTTGAGAAAAATCCGGCAGAGGCGGCCAGCTTGCTGCTCAAGGCCGCACAGGAAAAGCACATTAATTCCATGGTCGAAATTGGTGTCATGCTGTTCAACGGCATTGGTGTCCCCAAAGACGAAACAATGGCCGCAAATTGGTTCCTCAAGGCCGCGGTGGGCGGCAATCCAATCGCACAGAACCGGGTGGCGCGGCTCTATGCATCCGGGCGCGGTATCACTCAGGATAGAGTGAAAGCTGCCACCTGGCACGTGATCGCGCGGGCCAGAGGCCTGCCGGATGAGTGGCTCGATGGTGTGCTCAACAGCCTGACACCCGACGAAAAAGCGAGAGTTCAGAGCGAAGTCGAGCACTATTTGGGCACCTAGACCCAGCAAAAACTTGACCTTGCCGCTTTGCTCCTGCACATGGAGCAGGCGGCGGGCATTTGTCTCGCCCCTCCCTTCGCTATTTGAAATCTGCAAAGAGACCAAGATGATCCGTTCCGCCTTGATGACTGTGATGACCGCTGCTGCCATTAAAACAGGACGTGCGCTGAAGCGTGACTTTGGCGAAATCGAAAATCTGCAAGTGTCCATGAAGGGCCCGGGGGATTTTGTCTCTGCTGCAGATCGCCGCGCAGAAAAAACCCTGTTCGAGGAACTCTCCAAGGCGCGACCCGGCTACGGCTTCCTCATGGAAGAATCCGGCACCGTTGAAGGAGCTGACAAATCCCACCGCTGGATTATCGACCCGCTCGATGGCACCACCAACTTTCTGCACGGTATTCCGCACTTTGCCATTTCGGTTGCGCTGGAGCGTGAGGGGCAACTGGTTGCGGGCCTTGTCTACAATCCTGCAACCGAGGACATGTATGTTGCTGAAAAAGGTCAGGGCGCCTTTCACAACAACCGCCGTTTGCGCGTGTCTGCGCGGCGCGAAATGGCCGATGCTTTGATCGGTGGTTGCCTTCCTCACATCGGTAAGGCCAAGGAGCACGCCAAGTTTAAAGGTGAACTCGCCAACATCATGGCGCATGCCTCCGGTGTTCGCTCCTATGGCGCCTCGGCGCTTGATTTGGCCTATGTCGCAGCCGGTCGCTTCGATGCGCTTTGGCAGCGCAATTTGCAGGCATGGGATGTGGCAGCAGGCGCGGTCATGGTGCGCGAGGCTGGCGGATATGTGTCCGACGCCGACCGTGCCGATTTATCGCTAGAGCCGGTTAGCATTTGTGCCGGCAACGAATATTTGCACACTCAGCTTCTG
>JANXSV010000001.1 GCA_025356505.1 Methylovirgula sp. | reverse complement strand
TCTATGCTGCCATGACGCATCAATATGTGTTCGATTACCATGATGGTGACATCTATTGGTGCACTGCGGATGTGGGCTGGGTTACGGGCCACAGCTATATTGTGTATGGCCCGCTCGCCAATGGCGCGACCACGCTGATGTTTGAAGGCATTCCGAATTATCCGACCAACTCCCGCTTTTGGGAGGTTGTCGATAAGCATAAAGTCAATATTTTCTACACCGCTCCAACCGCAATCCGCTCCCTCATGGGCGCTGGCGAGGAGCCGGTCAAAAAAACCTCACGCGCCTCCCTCCGCCTGCTTGGGTCCGTCGGAGAGCCGATCAATCCCGAGGCATGGAACTGGTATCACCGCGTTGTCGGCGATGACCGATGCCCGATTGTTGATACATGGTGGCAGACCGAAACCGGTGGTATTCTCATCACGCCGCTGCCCGGCGCGATTGCGCAAAAGCCCGGTTCCGCCACACTGCCGTTTTTCGGTGTGAAGCCGGAAATCGTTGATGCCAATGGCGTGGTGCTGGAAGGCGCCTGCGAGGGCAATCTGGTCATAGCCGATTCCTGGCCGGGTCAGATGCGCACCGTTTATGGCGATCACGAGCGTTTCGTCCAAACCTATTTCAGCACCTATCCCGGCAAATATTTCACCGGAGATGGCTGCCGCCGAGACGCCGACGGATATTTCTGGATCACCGGGCGCGTCGATGACGTAATCAACGTTTCGGGCCACCGTATGGGCACAGCCGAAGTCGAGAGTGCACTGGTTTCTCATCATCTTGTTTCGGAAGCTGCTGTTGTGGGCTACCCGCATGACATTAAGGGTCAAGGCATTTACGCCTATGTCACTCTGATGCAGGGCACCGAATCCAGCGAAAGTCTGCGCAAGGAGTTGGTCAACCATGTCCGCAAGGAGATCGGCCCTATCGCCTCCCCCGATGTAATCCAGTTTGCGCCCGGCCTGCCAAAAACCCGCTCCGGTAAAATTATGCGCCGTATTCTTCGCAAGATCGCCGAGAATGATTTCAGCTCGTTTGGCGACACTTCAACCCTCGCCGACCCGGGTGTTGTCGACGAGCTCGTCAAAAGCAGGAGCCAGTAGCTCCCGCCCCTGCGCTTTGCGAGCCATTTGGCACATTTTGACACGGACGGGCAGGAGTACCGCTTCCGCCCGTGTTCACCACTCGCTAACTGAACTTCTTGACGGCCATTTGACTCTATCGCTCACAATATCGTCGGTGCTTCCTTCAAACCCGCAAAAACTAACACTCGATTCACCCGCTGCGCCAACACTCCTCCTGAAAACAAGCCGCAGCCGTGACAGCGCCTAGGGCGCGTGTTGCTCCTGCATATCAGGGATTGAGTTATGTTCGTTGAGTCCTCGTCTCCGTTTCGCTTCGCGCGGCCACGGCGCAGCCTTGTGTTCGACCTGGCAATTGTCGTTGCGGCTCTGCTTGCCATCGCGTTGACGCTCTTGAGCGTCAGTACGGCTCAGGCACGCCAGTTGATCGGCTTTGACGCCTATCCTGCCGGAACCATCGTTATCAAAACCCACCAGCGCCAGTTGTATCTCAGCCTCGGCAACGGAACCGCCATTCTTTATCCTGTGGCTGTCGGCAAAGATGGCAAGCGCTGGTCCGGCGTGGCCTATGTCGATGGTAAATATGTCCGTCCGGCCTGGGCCCCGCCCGAAGAGGTCCGCCGTGATCATCCGGAACTCGGCCTGATCCAAGGCGGCGCGCCGAACAACCCTATGGGCGAACGCGCCCTCACCCTCGACCGCGACCAGATCGCAATTCACGGCACGAATCGCCCCAGTTCAATCGGCACTTTCGCGTCCTACGGATGCATCCGCATGTTCAACGCTGATATTATTGATCTATTTGATAGGGTAAAAGTGGGCACGCAGGTAGTTGTTCTGCCATAAAACCACAATCGGCTCTTTTCAGCTCTGCAACTTCGTGCTGATATGTCGAGGTAAGTGACTAACACGTTGCTTGATATTAAAGCGAATTGTCTCAGGGGGAGCCTGCAATGTCTGATTATTTAGTTAATGTTCAAAAATACGATGCGAAAGCTGATGCGGCTGTGGTTGCAGCCATTGTGAAACATTTGGGTATAGCGCTGCGCAACCGCGATTCGTCTTTGGTGTCCTGCTCGGACCCTGCCGAATTGAAGCGCGTTCATGATGGTTGGTGCACGAAAAAGCTCGCCCAGACCGATTCCGCCAAAATTGATGCGGCCATCAAAAATGTCTGCACAGCCATGAAAGCGGACCATAACAAAAGCCGCGTGACTTTTTATTATCTCTGCGCCAAGGAATTCGGCCTGCTGGGCACCTTGGTCAAAAAGTAGACTTCGGCAGCTTTCAGCCTGCGCATTAGAAATCGCAGGCAAGTCCCTTAACTTCCCAATCTCCATAGCGGACCGGCTCAGGCCCGCTACGGCCGTTGATTTCTTTGACATGGTCCAAGACCTGTTTTGCCGCCAGAGCGCGGCGCTGCTCGGCTTCATCAAGCGCGCGTTGAGCTTGCGGCGTGAGTGTGCGCGGCGGTTTGACGGCAGGAGCGGCAATCTCTTCCACTGTGAATTTCAGCTCGTTCATTATCTTCGACCCGCGCTTCTCTGATTCGGGGTTTCCCCGGTATTTCAGGCCTGAACTAGTGCGATTTTCCCGCTAACCTATGGCCTTTGCTGAAATACTTGCAAAATGCCGCTTCCCGCAACCGATATATTTAAGGCAGAGCCTTGGTATAAAGCCGCGCGCGGGGTATCGTACTCATCATGGCTCCCCCCGTTAAACCGACATTCATAAAAGAGTTCAAACCGCGCACAGGCTCCAAGCCCGTAGTCAAATCCGCGTCCGCGAAGCCTGCTTTTGCCGGCGCCGATGCCAATACAGGCGGAACTCCCAAAAGCGGCAAGCCCCGCCAGGCCCAGGCAAATCCAAAGCGCACCTCCAATGCGCCGGGACATCCGGCGCGCGTACTGGCTGCCGCCGCCATTGCCGCCGTTCTGGAAGAGCGGATTGTGCTGGACACCTGGTTTGAAAGCCAGAGTGCCGCGCCCAATTCTGTCAAACTTGAACCGCGAGACAGGGCTCTTGCCCGCTCCATCGCGCTGGCCAGCCTTCGCAATCTCGGTGCCATCCGCAAAATATTAGCGCGGTTTCTGGTCAAAGGTATGCCGCGCAAATCTGGCACACTGGAATACAACCTCATCACCGGCGCAGCCCAAGTGCTGTATATGGATGTCCCCGATCACGCCGCAGTCGATATCGCGGTTGAACTTTGCCGCGAAAATCGCAATGCCGCAGCCTTTGCCGCGCTTGCCAACGCTGTTTTGCGCAACATCATCCGCGGACGCGATACGTTGCTCGCCGAAATCGATCCGCTGCATGACAACACGCCGCCTTGGATCGCTAAAAGCTGGATCGCCGCTTATGGTGAGGCCACGGCACGCGCTATAGCCACTGCAAATAGTGCGGAGCCGACTCTTGACCTTACCGTTAAATCTGAAGCGTCACATTGGGCAGAAAAATTGGGCGGCATTGTCCTGCCCACCGGCTCGG
>JANXSV010000313.1 GCA_025356505.1 Methylovirgula sp. | reverse complement strand
GCCTCTTTCAGAATTTTCGTGATTAACACTTAGCGCGAATAATATTCGACCACCAGGTTTGGTTCCATCTGCACTGCGTAAGGAACATCTGTCAGGCCCGGAATACGGGTCATCTTGGCCGAAAGCTTTGCATGATCGATGTCGAAATAATCCGGAACATCGCGTTCCGCCAAAGCAACGGCTTCCATGACAACAGCCAACTGCCGCGAAGCTTCCTTCACTTCAATCAGATCGCCAACCTTTACTTGGTAAGACGCGATATTGACCTTTTTGCCGTTGACGCGAACGTGGCCGTGGTTGACGAACTGGCGCGCAGCAAACACAGTCGCAACAAACTTGGCGCGGTAAACAACCGCATCTAGGCGGCGCTCAAGCAAGCCAATCAAGTTAGCGCCCGAATCACCCTTCAAGCGAACGGCTTCGGCATAGTAACCGCGGAACTGCTTTTCAGAGATATTGCCGTAATAGCCCTTGAGCTTCTGCTTTGCCTTGAGCTGGGTGCCAAAGTCAGATGGCTTACCCTTGCGGCGCTGACCGTGCTGGCCCGGGCCGTATTCGCGTTTGTTCACCGGGCTTTTAGGACGACCCCAGATATTTTCGCCCATACGGCGATCAATTTTGTACTTTGCATTTAAGCGCTTTGTCATCGTGCTCTCTTATCATTTCGGTGAGGCACGCTCCCTCCTCTGTTTCCTTATGGGAAACCGACAGACTGCTCACTCAAAGCGAATTCGCACAAGGCGGAATTCGCAAAGGAGGAAAAGTCTCGGGCGCGTTTGACTTGATCCAAAGTTGAAACAAGCCAACCCTGAGCTGCGCCTTTTGGGCACATCAGGTGGCTGGTGTGTAGCCGCGTGACAGCCATGTGTCAAGGCTGGCTGTGGAATGGAACCTTGAGATCACCCGTTCCGGTAAACCCATATGCCTCGAGCGCCGCCCAAAGATTTGGCGACGGTTGTGCGCCGCTCGTAAAGGTGAAAACAGCCCCTGCGGCGCTAGGCTCACCCGAAAGCTCATTTTCGGCTAAGGCGAACTGGAATTCGTTTAAAATAGTTTGCGCACGTTTGGCAATCGCCGGGCCGGAATCGATCCACGTTACCGGCCAGGGAGCGAGTCGCTTGAACGCGTCCAACAGCAGCGGATAATGCGTGCAAGCCATCACCACGACATCCGTGCGGCGATCACCTTCCGCAACGAAACAGGGCGCAATTTCCGCCCAGATGTCAGAATCATCAACCGCTTCGCCCTGCATAAAGGCCTCGGCCAAACTCGCAAGCCGCTTTGAGCCGACAAGTTCAACGTCGTATCCTCCCGCAAATTCCCTGACCAGCTCATGGGTATAATCGCGCGCAACCGTCCCCGGCGTAGCAAGGACACTAAACATGCCTGATTTTGTCTGCGCTGCAGCGGGCTTAACCGCCGGAACCGTTCCCACAAACGGCATATCCGGCCACGCGGAGCGCAATGGTCCAAGCACCAGCGTCGAGGCCGTGTTGCAGGCAATCACCACAAGATCGGGCGCAAAGGCTGCCACGGTGCCAGCGATCACCGCCATAACCCGCTCGATCACAATGTGCGGGGCATGTCGCCCGTAAGGAAAGGCTGCATCATCAGCCACATAGAAGTAGTTTGCCTGCGGACACAGCGCCCGCAACTGCGAGAACACCGTGAGCCCGCCCAGTCCTGAGTCAAAAACCAAGATTTTCGGCACGCGTTGCTCTAAAGCAAGAGCCTTCGGCGAAAGCGCAGGGAGTGACGGCTGGGCGGGAGACTGAACCAAGACATGGATCCGGTGAAAAACTATTCCATAGACCGAAATATCTAACAAGCCGAAAACAAAAAAGCCCGGCACATGGCCGGGCTTTTGAAGTTATTGGGTTCAGATCAGAACTTGTAAGCCACGCCAACCAGAACAGCGTTTGAACGCGCCTTCACGCTGTCGGCAGCGTCGATTCCAAGTGTCGGATTGTTAAACGACTTGCGACCAAGATCGGTGTAGCGATATTCGAGACGTGCGATGATGTTATTGGTAATCGCGTAGTCAAGACCTGCGCCCAGAGTGTAGCCGGTGCGCTGGCTGTTTACACCGAGGAACGGCACTAAACCGGCATGTGCGTAAGTGGTCTTAACATTGCCGAAGGCAAAACCGCCGGCAACGTAGAACAATGCACGGTCATAGGCGTAGCCCAAACGTCCGCGGATTGCGCCATTATAGGTCTGGCGAGCGGTAACGTCGTTTAGCCCACCAATGCTCGATTGAATGCCGTTGCGACGGCCGCGATTGCCCAACACTGCGTCAACGTCGCCTTCAACACCAACGACGATGTTGCCAGCGAACTGATAGTTATAGCCAGCATAGGCACCCAGCAAGAAGGAAGACTTGTTGATCGAATAAGCGGAGCTGTTCGTGCCGGTCGAATTTGTGAACGGACCCGTAACGCGCGATCCGAAATAGCCCATCTGGCCACCAACGTAAGCGCCGGTCCAGCTGAATGCCAGAGCCGGAGCCTCCATAATTGGGGCCATTTTTTTGCTCGGCAAATCCGCAGCAAAGGCCGCCCCACTCAGAACAACCAAAAACGCAGAAATCAATGTCTTCATTGCAACACCCCCGTATTTATAAATGCACCACAGGCGAAGTTCGCTGTGTGAAAATAATTATTGTAATTCGGCTTTAAAGTCTGTTACACTTAGGCAACAGTACCAAGTAATAAATACAATTACACCACGTAAGAGGTATTTTTATACCCTTAAATTCATTGATCATATAAAATGGTGACTTCTGGTCAGAAAAAAGCCCGGCACATGGCCGGGCTTTTGTAATTAATGGGTTCAGATCAGAACTTGTAAGCCACGCCAACCAAAACAGCGTTTGAACGAGCCTTCACGCTGTCAGCAGTGTTGATTCCAACTGTCGGATTGTTAAACGACTTGCGACCAAGGTCGGTGTAACGATATTCGAGACGTGCGATGATGTTATTGGTAATCGCGTAGTCAAGACCTGCGCCCAGAGTGTAGCCAGTGCGCTGGCTGTTTACACCAAGGAACGGCGCTGCTCCGGCGTTTGCGTATGTGGTCTTAACATTGCCGAAGGCAAAACCGCCAGCAACGTAGAACAATGCACGGTCATAAGCGTAGCCCAGACGACCGCGGATTGCGCCGTTGTAGGTCTGGCGTGCGGTAACGTCATATAATGGCCCACCCGTGAGCGGTATAATGCCGTTGCGACGGCCGCGGTTGCCCAACACTGCGTCAATGTCGCCTTCAACACCAACAACGATGTTACCAGCGAACTGATAGTTATAACCAGCATAGGCACCCAACAAGAAGGATGACTTGTTGATCGAGTAAGCGGCGCTGTTCGTGCCGGTCGAGGTTGTGAACGGACCCGAAACGCGCGATCCAAAATAACCCATCTGGCCACCGATGTAAGCGCCGGTCCAGCTAAATGCATAGGCAGCTGGTGTTGGCGCCATATAGGCGGCTTTCTTGCTAGGCAAGTCTGCAGCGAAAGCTGCGGTGCTCAATGCCGCGAGTGCTGCGGCAGACATTAAAATCTTTTTCATACTGGTGCTCCGAAGTCGAGAAAAGACCTAGGCCCTTTCCTTTCCTATAAGTTACCCCCAACAACAATATAGGATAGAGATGCCTAAAAGTCTGTATTATTTTCGCCACACCGCGTTTTTGAAAAATGGCGAAACTATTCACTCGCTGCCTTTTTTCGGCCACAACTATTTATCGTCGGTATCCAAGTAATCGAGCTTTCTGGGCCCATTCAATAGCCTTACCAGAGCACCGCGAAACGTCCTAACGTCCTGTTCTGTCAGCTGCATTCTGTGAAACATATTACGCATATTTCTTTTCATAACCGGGGCTTTAGGTAAAGGTCGGTAATATCCGCGCGCTTCCAGAGCCTCCTCCAGAAAAGTAAAAAGCGATGTGATCATTTCGCGCGGCGCTGCCGGTGAAAACTTAGGATTGTCAAACGGCAATGTTGCGCCCTTAGCCCGCTGCCACTCATAGCCCGTCAGCAGTACCGCCTGCGCCAGATTGAGACTTGCATATGCGGGGCTCACCGGAAAAGTAATCAGCGCATCGGCAAGAGCGACTTCGTGGTTTTCAAGCCCGGTGCGTTCCGGACCGAATAGAATTCCATGCTTCTCGCCCGCGTAAAGGCGCGAGGCCATCTCGGGCATGGCCACATCCGGCAGCAGCACGCGCTTGTCTTGCCCGCGTTCGCGCGCCGTTGTTGCCCAAACACAATTAAGGTCCGCAATCGCAGCTTCAACACTGTCAAAAAAGCGCGCGCCTTCAAGAATATAAACCGCTCCCGAGGCGGCCTGCGAAGCACCCTTTTTTAACGCCCGCGCCGATCCGATCTCGCGCGGCGAAACAAGCCGCATGTCAGACAAGCCAAAATTGGCCATGGCACGCGCCGCCATGCCGATATTGACAGCAAGTTGAGGCCGCACCAGCACCACTGCCGGACCGCCATCGAAGCGCGGTGCCGCCGCATTTGTTCCCGCACCAACCATTGAAAAATACCGTCCTTTGCATCTAACGCCGCGCTTTGCCGCACCGCACGCAAGTGCTATAGCATCGACTATTCCATATCAAACGCGAGGCTCATTTCATGCAAAAAATCAAAGTTGCCAACCCGCTGGTCGAACTCGACGGCGATGAAATGACCCGTATCATCTGGCACTATATTCGCGACAAGCTGATTCACCCCTATCTCGATATCGATCTAAAATACTACGATCTTTCAGTGGAAAATCGCGACGCCACCCGCGATCAAATCACCATCGATTCTGCTCATGCCATTGCTAAATATGGCGCAGGTGTCAAATGCGCCACCATCACGCCGGACGAAGATCGCGTGAAAGAGTTCAAGCTGCACGATATGTGGAAGTCCCCGAACGGCACCATCCGCAATATTCTCGGCGGCGTCATTTTTCGTGAACCGATCATATGCAAAAATGTGCCGCGTCTCGTGCCCGGCTGGACCAGGCCTATCGTGGTTGGCCGTCACGCTTTTGGTGACCAATATCGCGCGACAGACTTCAAAATTCCCGGCAAAGGCCGCCTCACCATCAAATTCGAAGGTGATGACGGCACCGTAATCGAGAAGGAAGTGTTCAAATTCCCCTCCGCCGGTGTCACCATGGCGATGTACAATCTTGACGATTCCATCCGCGATTTCGCCCGCGCCTCGATGAATTACGGCCTGTTACGCAAGTGGCCGGTGTATCTCTCCACGAAAAACACCATCCTGAAAGCCTATGACGGGCGCTTCAAGGACATCTTTGAAGAGATCTATCAGGCTGAATTTAAAGGAAAATTCCAAGCGATTGGAATCACCTACGAACATCGCCTTATCGATGACATGGTTGCTTCGGCCCTGAAATGGTCCGGCGGTTACGTCTGGGCCTGCAAGAATTATGATGGTGACGTTCAGTCCGACACTGTAGCGCAGGGTTTCGGCTCGCTCGGCTTGATGACCTCTGTCCTCATGACCCCCGATGGAAAAATCGTTGAAGCCGAGGCCGCTCACGGCACCGTCACCCGCCATTATCGCCAGCATCAAAAGGGGCAGGAGACCTCTACCAACTCCATCGCTTCTATCTACGCTTGGACCGGTGGACTGCTGCATCGCGCGAAGCTTGACGACAATGAGGCTTTGACCCGATTCGCCAATACTCTGCAGAAAATCTGCGTCGATACGGTCGAGGCTGGCTTCATGACCAAGGATCTCGCCCTTCTGGTCGGTCCAGATCAGAAATGGCTTTCGACAACCGGCTTCCTCGACAAGATAGATGAAAACCTGAAAAAGGCCATGACCGTCTGAGTTCGAGGCAAATCGAAAGCCTTCCATCAATAAACTTACTCCGGCGGCTTAGCCTGCCGGAGCATCAATCCGGATGTGGCGCGCGGTACACTCAATAACAGCGCCGGTCAACGCGCCTTTGAATCCGGCAGGTTGCGCTATAATGAAAACGATACCGCCGATAAACTGACGGCTGCGTTGCGATTTAACGCCGCCACTTCTGCCGCATCCATAACAACCAGATTTGCAAGCTCAACAGCACGCACGGAAGCGGAGCGCAATGTTTCGCGTACAATCGCCATTTCC
>JANXSV010000412.1 GCA_025356505.1 Methylovirgula sp. | reverse complement strand
TCCAGCGCCTCACTCAGCCGATCCCATCGCCACGGCTGGATGGTACATTGCAGCTTGAGTTCCACGCACAAAGCCCGCGCCACATCAACGTTAAACCCTGCCAACTCGCCATCAGAGCGCATGAAATGCAGCGGCGGATAGTCAGTCTCGGTTAAAAACCGGATCTGCCGGACAGTGCCGTAATCCGGAACATCTACCGGAGCGAACACATCAAATAAAGTGGGCATAGCCGCCCGATGTTCCTGGCAGTGCGCAGGCTGGACAAATATTAAGGCTGCCGCGCACAAAGCTGCCACGCGCAAAGATGCCACGCCCATGGTCGGCCTCAACCGTGAGAACAACGTTTCGCTCTGCTCTGTATTAACCATGACGCTCAACTTATTGTTAAGGCAACGATATACCACGGCAAAACGCCTCATAAACTGGTATTATTATACGATCGTTGCGGAAGTAATTTTCAATACCTGATTGAACCATAAATGGATTTTGAAACTTTTGATTCAAAAGACGTCGTTCCGGGGGGCTTAGCTCCCAAGGATCCCTTATTGCCAAATTCGGATTCAGGCAAAGCTGCGTTCTCGTCAAAGTTCTCCGGATCGCGGCTTCTGAGCAACGAGATCAAGAGCCGGCTTGCTAGCCCTAAGTTCACTGCAAGACCCGAGCTTTCTACCAAACCTGAGGTCTCGGCCAGATCTGCATTTTTTTCGGAACGGGTCAATCTAAGCAGTTCACACCCTAACGCATACACGCCATATCTTTCCTCCGAATATGATCTTTTGCTTAAATGCGGCGTTCCGGAAAGCGTTCTTTTGCAGGCCTGCGAACATGCCTTTGTTCAAGGCGTGTCGCTGGATGAATATATGTTGGCCGAGGAATTGATCACCGAAACCCAGCTTTATTACACGCTTTCCCAGATATTGCGCCGCCCATTTGTTGAATATGACGTCCGGCTGGAGAATGTCCAAGCGCCGCGTCCGCAGCTCATGAGCGGAGTGGTCCTTGTTTTGGAGGGCGGTGCGGCTTTTCGATATCTGGCTGCCCCGCGTGGCCGGGCATTACGGGGTCTGCTACAAAACCGCAACAATCGCCGCGCGGAACTGGCGATTACGACGCCATCACACCTCAAAAAGCTAGTCACGGAGCAATCCCGCCTGGCACTCGTAAAACAGGCGAGCATGGGTCTGTGGTTTCAAGCGCCCGAGCTTTCTGCGCGCGGCAGGCCCAGCAAAGGGCAATATGCTTTCGCAGGCGGCTCTATTTTCATGCTGTCTTTCCTGAGCGTTCTCGATATCCGCGCCGCCCTTGACATGATGAGCCTCTGTTTCAGTTTCTTGTTTTTCATTTTTGTTCTGCTGAGATTGCTGGCGATCTGGGTAAGCGGCGAGCATGACACGGATACGCCGCCGCAAACTGGCCTGCCGGACTTCATGCTGCCGCGCTACACGATTATTGCTGCGCTGTATCACGAGGCCAGAGTCGCTGAGAAATTGACGCGGGCGCTGGCTGCTATGGATTATCCGCCTGCGAAGCTGGATATCCTGATTGTGCTCGAAGAGGACGATCACGAAACCTGCGCCGCCCTATCGAAACTGCGCCTGCCACCGCGCTTTCAGATCATTCTTGCGCCTAAAGGCAACCCGCGCACGAAGCCGCGCGCTTTGAATATCGCTTTGCCCTATGCGCGCGGCGAATATATCGCGATCTACGATGCGGAGGACGAACCCGAGCCGCTGCAACTGCGACTTGCTGCCGCTAAATTTTCTTCCAGCGGCCCGGACCTTGCCTGCGTTCAGGCGCGTCTTTGCGTGGAAAATACGACGGATTCTGTTTTGTCCCGGCTGTTCTCAATTGAATATGCGGCGCTTTTCGATGTGGTAAACCCGGGCTATTCAGCTCTAGGTTTGGCCTTTCCGCTTGGCGGTACATCCAACCATTTTCGCGCCCGCGCCCTACGGGACATTGGCGGTTGGGACGCGTGGAATGTAACCGAGGACGCGGATCTGGGCTTTCGCCTATGCCGCAATGGATATCGCATTGACACAATCAATTCATCAACCTTTGAGGAGGCGCCAGTGCGGCTTAAAGCCTGGCTGGGGCAGCGCAAGCGCTGGCTCAAAGGCTGGATGCAAACCTTGATTGTCCATACGCGCAATCCGGCAGCGCTGGTTCGTGAAATCGGTTTACAGCAGAGTGTCGCGCTGCTCTCGACCCTTTTTGGAACGGTAATCGGTGCGTTAGCCGCTCCGGCTTACCTAATTTTTATGATGAAGGTGCTCATTTTCGGCGTCGAGTTCGAGCGCCAGAACACGCTGTCGCAACTTATCATCTGGTTTGGTATTTTGGTCTGCGCCGTGGGCATAGGTTCAATGTTGTGGGCCGCACTTTTGGGGCTGGCGCGGCGCGATCGGCTGGATCAGATTTTATGGGTGGCTGCGTTACCTCTCTATTATATGCTGGTCTCCGTTGCAGCATGGCTTGCGCTGATCGAACTCATTCGGAACCCCTATTTTTGGTTCAAAACCGAACACGGAGTATCACGCAGCTCAGCGCAACCTGTTCAGTTCAGCCTTGATGGTGGTTAGCCTTCAGCTCGGGTGCTGTGCCCGCAGCTCCGCCAAGGCCCGCAAAATTTCGGCCTGTTGCCGCTCCAGATGTTCGATCTGATCATCGATCTGAGCCTGGCTCAGCTTGAGTTCGGATATGTCTTGAGTGCCAGCCGCATCGCCAACCATCTCGCGAATTTCCGTGAGCGTAAAGCCAAGCGCCTTGCCCTTGAGGATAACCTGTAAACGTGTGCGGTCGCGTCCGTCATAAAGCCGGAGCAAACCCTCGCGGAGCGGATTAAGCAAGCCGCGGTCTTCATAAAACCTCAGGCTCCGCAAAGTTACCCCAAACTCGCGGGCA
>JANXSV010000388.1 GCA_025356505.1 Methylovirgula sp. | reverse complement strand
GGTGTTTGGATTTTGGGATTGGGTCGGCGGGCGCTATTCGGTGTGGTCGAGCATCGGGCTTCCGGTGATGATCGCTATCGGGCCAAAGAATTTCGAGAAATTTTTGCAGGGTGCTTATGAAGTGGACGAACATTTCCGCGCTATGCCGCTCGAACATAATATCCCGGTTTTGATGGGCCTGCTGGGTGTTTGGTATCGCAATATTTGGGGCATGGCGACACAGGCGGTTATCCCCTACGACCAGCGCTTATCGCGTTTCAGCGCCTATCTCCAGCAACTGGATATGGAATCAAACGGCAAGGCCGTGCAGCTTGACGGCAGCGCCGCCGCCCGCTCTACGGCTCCGGTGATTTGGGGCGAACCCGGCACAAATGGGCAGCATGCCTTTTTCCAGTGTTTGCATCAGGGCACTGAAGTGGTGCCGGTGGACTTTATGCTGGCGGCTAAGCCAACGGATGCTGATGAGCATCATCATAATCTGCTGAGCGCCAATTGCTTTGCGCAGAGCGAGGCGCTGATGCGCGGGCGCTCTTTGGATGAGGTCAAGGCGATTTTGCAAAAGCAAGGCATGGCTGAGGCGGATATCGAAAAAATCGCGCCTCACAAGGTGTTTTCGGGGTCGCGCCCTTCAAGCACGTTTTTATATGCCGAACTTACACCCAAAGCACTTGGCAGGCTGATTGCACTGTATGAACACAAGATTTTTGTGCAGGGCGTCATCTGGAACATCAATAGTTTTGACCAATGGGGCGTAGAACTTGGCAAGGAATTGGCCAACCGGCTCGCACCCATTGTCGAAAACAACGGAGATGTTTCGACGCTGGACGGCTCAACCGCCGGACTCATCGAAGCTATGCGCTCGTTAAGGGGCTGAATTCATAGAATTTTAGCTCTGTTTCAAGATAAGGCGTTAACAGTCCTGGCTTAGAATACCGCTGGTTAAGTCGGGGGACGGGGCATGAACTGGATTGTTGCGATTTGTTGTGTCGCCTTTGCGGCGCTAGGCGGCGAGGAACTGGCGCATTATCGCAATCCTGCCTCGGGCCCGGGGCTGGTGCAGAGCGCTTTGCATATGCTGCCTGCAGGCAATCTGGCGCTGGCGTCGAGTGTGCCGATGGCGGAGCCGGTCAAAAAGCCTGCGACAAAATCTTCCGCTATGGGCCTGCCCGGCTCGGTGGATTATGACCAGCTTGCCAAAAACATGGATGGCATGGCTCTCGATGGGAAATATCCTGATGCGGGCAAAAAAGCTGCCAAGGTGAGCCTCTGCATAGAAAATGTGGCGCGCAACGCCCTGAAGATGCCGCTGGTTTCTATTGAAGAAACGCCGGAACAGACCCAAGACCGCAAGAAGAGCACGGGTATGATGGACAAGCTGAACATGGTCAAAGCGACCATGAATGCAGATGCTGATCTGGTAAACGGTTGCCGCCGTTATTATTTCGAGGGCTAGCGCTGCGATTGTTGCGTTGTCATTTTAAGGTTGAAACGCAGAGCGGGTGATTTACCGCTCTGGCACTAACGCGACAGCTCCACTATCAAACCGCGTACAAAGCGCAAACCCGCTTCCAGTTCTGAAATCTCGATATATTCATCCGGCTGGTGTGCCTGATTGATCGAACCGGGGCCGCAAACTACGGTGGGGATGCCCGCATTTTGAAAGCGGCCTGCCTCGGTGGCATAGGGCACCGCGATGGTGTGGTTGCGTTTGGCCAGCTTCAGCGCCAATGTTTCTGCCAAAGAGCCCGACTGCGCATCAAGTCCGGGGATTTCCACCTCGATCTCCGTTTCGATGAAGGCTTCAGGGGCATGGAGTTGCAGGCGCGGCGTGATCTGCTCGCAGACGTGCAAAAAGTGCTCATAGGCGAGACGCTGATTTACACCGGGCAGGCCACGGAACTCCCATAAGAAGGTACATTGGCGCGCCAGAATATTACGCGCTGTTCCGCCCTCGATGGTGCCGACTGAGATGGTCGACATAGCAGGATCGAAACGGCCAGAGGTATCGCCGAGCTTCGCCAAATCTTCTTGATATTTATAGAGTGCGTTGACCAGTTCGCAGGCAAACGGGATGGCGTTCACGCCCAAAGCCGGCTTCGCGGAATGTGCCTCATGGCCGTGGACATGGGTACGATAGGTGGCAATACTTTTTTGCGCCGTGGCGACATCCATGTTGGTTGGCTCACCGACAATGACAGCCGCCGGGACTGGCAGGTCTTGACCGAAACGGGCAATGATATCCATCGGCCCGAGGCAGGTTGTTTCTTCATCGTAAGACAGCAAAATATGAATAGGCCGCTTCAGATTTGCCTTTTGCATTTCCGGGATCAGCGATAGGCAGATGGCGGCAAAGCCTTTCATGTCACATGCGCCACGTCCGTAGAGGCGGCCGTCGGCTTCGCGGAGGATAAACGGGTCTGTAGTCCAGGTCTGGCCTTTCACCGGCACAACATCGGTATGACCGGATAGAACAACACCGCCGTCGATTTTCGGGCCGATTCTGGCATAAAGCGCACTCTTGTCACCCGCGGCATTGGGCGCAAAAACAAAATCGACTCCACTGCGCCAAAGTTCTCCGGCCACCCAATCAATCAAGGGCAAATTTGATTTGCTGGTTTCGGTGTCAAAGCTCACAAGCGTGGCAAGGATTTCCTTTACGCGGGCAATATCGGTCAATTCAACACCCGCTTTACGAAAGGGCTATCGAGCGAAAAGGCCGGGATTTCCACATCGAAACCGACCCCCTCTTCGGTCACCATCT
>JANXSV010000364.1 GCA_025356505.1 Methylovirgula sp. | reverse complement strand
TCAGACTAAACAAATTAGTCTCAGAAACCCCTACCGCGGCCAGATTTTATGCCGCGCAGATCTGACGCCACTCAGCAAGAGCAGCGCTTCGATGTTCCTTGAGTAATGTTCGTGAAGTGAGATTTGTTTGTCCGTTGAAGTGGTTGTGGATTGAGCCGTGCAGGGCGGCGAACTTCTGCAGAATTCGCATTCGCCGAAACCGCAACATCGCCCGTTCTCTTCTTCGAAACGGCTGGTGCGAATGCTCGACCCGGTAGTTCAACCAGCGGCCAACCTCGCGCTTTCCAATTGCACCCAAAGCTTTGAGTGCTGCGCCATATGAGGCAAGCCCATCCGTCACAATCGTTTCTGTGATGCCGTGCCGTTTCAGCGATTTTCTAAGGAAGTTTAACGCAGACTTCTTATCCCGACGCTTTGTAACGTCGCTTGGTAACGAAGCTTTCGCGCACTTCACCCTCGTGATCAACAGCCCGCCAGAGATAGTGCCTCTCGCCGTTGATCTTTACGAAGACTTCATCCAGATGCCAGCGGCGGTGCCGGAAATGCCGCATCGCCTGGACGCGATTGCGACGTATCTCTGCGGCAAACACAGTCCCGAACCTGTTCCACCAGAAGCGCACCGTTTCATGAGTAACGTCGATGCCCCGTTCGTGCAGCAGGTCCTCGACATTGGGCAAGGACAACGGCTATCGCACGTACATCATCACTGCCAGGCGGATGATCTCGGGCGAGGTTTTAAAATAACGAAAGATGCGAGCGCTGTCAGACATGGCCACGATCTTATCGCCATGCCATCAGCCAGCAACCCTCCATTTTCCTCTGACATTGCCGTCTATCGATTATCTGTCTTAGGGCATGAGAAAGTCCCATTGGATCCGCTGAGCGATCCTGAAGCGGGAGCCTCAAAACAAACCGCCCGGCCTTTACAGGATTCAGGTCTGGCGGCTTTTTCATATCAGCTGACACTCGCCTCTATTCAAAGGTCGAACCCCCGTCGCAAATATCAACATAGATGCCGGTTAGCACCTTCTGACAAGGCGGCCTTCCGAATCCCGATAATGGCAGCGCCTTGAGTCGATCACACCACCAGGCTCCGTTACCACGGCACCAGCTACCCCACCAACCACTGCTCCTACGGGTCCTCCCACGAGAGCTCCTCCTACGGCGCCAGCTGCGGTGCCTTCAGTCTGCTGGCGTGTGGCGCATGCTGCAGTCGAAAGGCACGCAAGTATTACAAGACTGAGCTTTCTCATGATTTTCTCCATTCGTGTCATTTCACAATAAAATTTAACACACGGAGAACGCATTCAGACGATTACAGTTCCCCTTCACTTCCATAAAATTTCGGCCTTAGGCAAGTTGCGATGCTGATGGAAAATATGGGTGGTTCCTAAATCCGTCATGCAAATTCCAACGTGCCGAACACTAGCTGGCGCTGTCATGTCTGGAACCAGAAGCCAACTCTGGACGTTGAACCCTAGTGGCAGTTCGGCTTCCTCCGCCACTTTCAGGTCTTCCGTGATCGGCCGCTGAAGCCGGGCGATGTGCAGTGAGTTCGGAGGTTATATGATGGCAGAAACAGGCAGAAGCTTCTGGAAGGGTCACCTACGGCTATCGCTGGTCATCATTCCAGTGAAGCTTGTATCTGCCACCCGATCGGATGGGCAGATCGCATTTCATCAAATTGACCGGAGTTCCAAGCAGCGGATCCGCTATCAGAAAGTGGTTCCTGGAAAAGGTGAAATAAAACCTGAAAACATCGCGATGGGCTATGAGGTGGAAGAAGGCAAGTATATCTTGCTTGAAGATGATGAGCTCGACGCACTGAAGCTTAAAAGTCGTCAAACAATTGAACTCACTCAATTCGTAGATGCCTGCAAGATCGATCCGCTATATTTTGACCGCGCATATTTTGTCTTGCCGGACGGCGATGTGGCCGAAGAGGGCTACCGAATCATCCGAGAGGCTTTGTCGGGCGCAGGTCTAGTGGGCGTGGGGCAGCTTACGCTGCGAGGCAAGGAGCATCTTGTGGCGCTCAAGCCATCGGGAAAGGGCATGTCCCTCGAAACTTTGCACTATCAATCCGAAATCAAAGACATTGATGCGGTCTTTGACGGCATCGGCGACGCAAAATTGCGACCTGATCTGATTGATATGGCCAAAGATTTGATAGCCCGGAAAACATCTCGCTTCGACCCGGGCGCCTTCAAAAATCATTACGCCGAAGCACTAAGGGCACTCGTTCAGGAAAAGATCAAAACAGGCAAAGTGGTTGATGTGGGCGGCGACATCGAGGCGGAAACGTCGACAGTAATTGATTTTATGGACGCGCTCAAAAAGTCTGTCGCTCAAGCGGCAAAGCCTGCGGAAGCCGGAACTAAGTCTGCTGGCAAAAAGGCAACAAAAGCCCCCTCGCGGAAATCCAGCTGATATGTCCAAAGATATAGGACATCTCAAAAGCGGTATCGCGCCTTACATCGCCAAACGTAATTTTGAACGCACGCCCGAACCTCAAGGTGGCGCGTTGGCAGCGGGACATAGGTTTGTTGTTCAGCATCATTGGGCCAAGCGAGACCATTATGATTTTCGTCTGGAAATGAGCGGGGTGCTCAAAAGCTGGGCGGTAACGCGGGGGCCGAGTGCCAATCCGAAGGACAAGCGGCTCGCTGTACGCACGGAAGACCACCCCCTCGATTACGCCGATTTTGAGGGGAACATTCCAGCGGGCGAGTATGGAGGCGGTACTGTCATGCTGTGGGATGAGGGAGAGTGGATCTCTCACGACGCAGACCCGCAAAAGGCTTTGGATCTCGGCATTATGAAATTCGCCCTGAGTGGTCGCAGAATGCAGGGCAATTGGACGCTGATCCGCATGAAGCCAAAGGTGGGCGAGTCGGCCGGGCGCGAAAACTGGCTTCTGATCAAAGAGCGCGACGATCATATGGAGCCTGACGCAGGCCTGCTGGACCATCACACCACCAGCGTGCGCTCTGGTAGAAGCCGTGAGGCCATTGCTCAGGGTGATGCTCCGATAATCGCTGCGTTTCCTGATTTTTATCCACCTTGCCTGTGCAGGGCGAGTGACGGGCCGCCGGAAGGTCCGGGATGGCTGCATGAGCTCAAATATGACGGATATCGCCTGCAAATTGGCATTGGAAAAGATAATGTCCGCCTGTTGACGCGCGAGGGCCATGACTGGAGCAGCCGGTTTCCCGCTATCGCCAGCGATGCTCGACAGCTTGATGTGCAGGACACGGTCATTGATGGAGAAGCCGTGGTATTTGATGCGCGCGGCGTAACGGATTTTGTTGCGCTAGTCGCGGCGCTAGATGGTCGAGGCCAGGCAATCAGCTTTGTCGCTTTTGACCTACTGATCACAGAAGGCCGGGATATCCGGAAATTGCCGCTAGAGGAGCGAAAAGCCCAACTCAAAGCGCTGCTGAATAAAAAAAAGCTCTCGCGGATCCGTTACGCAGACCATGTTGATGGGGAGGGCGCCGAAATGTTTGGCCGGGCGATCGCAGGTGGGGCGGAAGGCATCGTTTCCAAACGTGCGGCTTCGCCCTATGGAACGGGTCGCACTGGTGCCTGGATTAAGATAAAGGGGATAGGGCGCGAGGATTTTGCTATTGTCGGTTGGCTGCCATCGAAAAACAGCCGTCCATTTTCCGCCCTGCTTTTGGCGCAAACCACCGATGATGGGCACATTTTTGTGGGCCGCGTCGGAACGGGTTTTTCCGCCCGCCAGCAGGCCGTGCTTCTAGGCAAGTTGCAGCCGCTGCAATTGCGCGCCGTATCTCCCGATCTCAGAGGGCTACGAAACATACCGTTGGAAGTAAACTGGGTTGATCCGATACTCAGTGCCAGTGTCGCTTTCGCTGGTTGGACCGGCGAAAACCAACTGCGCCACGCCAGATTTCTGGAATTGCGAACGGATCTTACGCCGATCAAAACCACCGAGGTCAAGATCGTGAAAACGGGACAGCAGAATGCAGCGCCCTCAGTCGGCAGCAAGCCACCTGCACGCATAACTCATCCCGACAAAATTCTGTTTCCCGACATTCAAATGACAAAGGCGCAATTGGCGCAATTTTACGATGAAATGGCTCCCAGAATATTGCCACATCTGAAAGGGCGACCTGTGTCGTTCTTGCGGGCACCGGAGGGCATCAACAAAGAGATGTTTTTTCAACGCCATGCGCTAAAGGGTATGAATGAAGGGATTGCGCCGATTGAAGCGTCCAGCCACGGCAAGAAATATATAACAATAGCCGGAAAACAGGGACTACTGACTGCCGCCCAATTTTCAGTTGTGGAACTTCACGGGTGGGCAGCCACATCCCCGAATCTTGAATATGCCGATCGTATCATTTTTGACTTGGATCCAGATATATCGGTGGCTTTTTCTGCGGTCAAAGCAGCTGCCATGGAAATACGCGATGTGCTAAGCGCAGCGGGGCTGACCAGTTTTCCACTTCTCAGCGGGGGGAAAGGCATCCACGTCGTGGCTCCACTTGATCGGCACAACGACTGGGACGAGGTGGAGAGATTTACCCAAGGCTTGGCTCGCAAGCTGGTGGAATTGGCCCCAACACGATATGTGGCAGTCGCAACCAAGACGCGGCGCAAAGGACGGATATTTATCGACTATTTGCGCAACAAATCCAGCGCCACTGCTATTGTTCCTTATTCCCTTCGAGCAAGGGAAGGCGCGCCGGTTGCGATGCCAGTGGATTGGGAAGGATTGGACGCGATAGAGGCCTCGAACCAGTTTAACGTGAATACCTCGTTGAGTGCTAAAATCCAGCCATGGGCAAATTTTTTCGACCTGCGGCAGAATATTTCACGCGCTGCGATCAAAATGGTGGAATTTATCCGCTAGGAACCGGCGTTCGCAGTATCGGTGACCTTTGAGCTGCAGCGGGCGCATCTGTATTCCCGGAATGGGATTTCTTTGAATGATAGTGGCGGGCCAGGCATTGGCGAGCTCGCCAAATCGGCTTTTTGCCGACTACTCCTCCGTTACAGAGTGGCTTGTATTTATTGCATCTAAGACATCATGTAGATCAACGGAGGAGGTCATTTCCTGAGCATCTGCATCGATCCGGTCTGCAATATCCGGATGATCCTGCCGTAATTTTTCCACGAGTTCGATGAGTTTTGTGACTTTCTGTTCTGTTCGAATAGATAACTCTAATATGAGCTGTTCTCGGCGGGTGGTCGAGTGAACCTCGCGACGCTGCGTCGCCAAAATGAGTCCGGACATATAAAGCGCTGCCAAACTCACCAAACATGACATGAGCGCAAACGGCGGCGGATCCGGCGCTTGTCGTCCAAGGGCTTGCAACACAAGATTCCCTCCAATCCAAGCCGAAACGGCTCCGCTTAAAACGATTGTAAACGTCGGCCGTCCCAGCATGGCCGTTGTATTCTCGACCCAACGCTGCAACGTCCCACGCTTGGGTTGGTGGTCGGAATGGAGCCTAGCCATCGCGCTGATCGAATCTGCAACATGCTTGGGAAGCTTTTGGTCGTTGCCACGGAGCGAGTCATTCATGGGGTACTCTCTTAAAGAGTTGGATTGGCAGAGTTTGGTGGCCCGCGTCTCACAGTCATTAGACCTATTGGCTTCCTGTTTGCGCAGGCATCTCATCACTGTCGCTTCGTGAGCTTGTCTCAAAGTCTTTGGCTTTTAAAAGAAATGGAGGATATTTCGATGGCCTCATCGAAACTGTATCCTTTCAAATTCAAAGTACATGACAACCCGTTTGCATTGCCAAAGTTCCTTCGGCACTAGGAACAATCACCCCTATATCGCGTTATCCTAAGAATTTCAAAAGTGTCATGAAGCGGATCGGCTTCATGAACGCCATGTGAGACGGTCATGCTTCGGTGACCAGTTAATGCCCATCAAATGAGGGCTTCCGACAAAGGGACAATCGATGGACGAACTTGACGACGATACGGCTCATTACTCTGGATCATCTGGCGGGTGGGGTTCGGTCAAAGGAATGGCAAAAGTATTCGCGCGGGAAATGTCGTCGCCGGGAACGCTCGACACACTGCGTCAACAGAATAAGCCGGAAGGGTACATGTGCTCTTCCTGCGCGTGGGGCAAACCAGCCGAGCCACATGCTTTTGAATTTTGCGAGAATGGCGCGAAAGCCACGATCTGGGACTTGACCCGCGATCGGTGCACACCCGAATTCTTTTCACAGCACACGCTGACCGAGCTGCGAACGTGGAGTGACTTCGACCTTGAAATGGAAGGGCGTTTGACTGAGCCCATGCGTTATGACGCTACCACTGACCGATACATCGCGTGCGATTGGCATGAAGCGTTTACCGGAATCGCGGCAGAGCTACAGTTGCTAGAAGCTAAATCAGTGGTGTTCTACGCCTCGGGTAAGGCGTCACTGGAGACAAGCTATCTTTATGCTCTACTGGCGCGAGCCTACGGTAACAATAACCTGCCTGACAGTTCTAATATGTGTCATGAGACGACGTCGGTGGCGCTGAAAAAAGTAACGGGGTCGCCGGTGGGAACCTGCGTGCTTGAAGATTTCAATCACTGCGACGCGATATTTTATTTCGGGCAAAACCCGGGCACCAACAGCCCCCGCTTCCTCCATCCACTTCAAGAGGCGGTAAAGCGCGGTTGCAAAATCATAGTTTTTAATCCGGTGAAAGAAGTGGGGCTGATGCGTTTTATCAATCCGCAGAACCCGCTTCAGATGTTAACGCAAAAGCCAACGGCCCTCGCCCACATGTATCTGCAAGTACGTCCTGGCGGCGACATCGCGGCGATCATGGGTATTGTGAAACGCGTTTTACAGCGTGACGACGAAGCGCTTGCGGCGGGCAAGCCCAGTATTCTCGATGCGCTTTTCATCGCGCAGCACACATCGGGCTGGGAGGCGTTTCGAGACACCGCTCACAGTACGAGTTGGGCAGAAATTGAAGAGCATTCGGGCTTGAAGCAGACCGATTTGGAAGAAGCAGGCGATGTTTATGTTAATGCGGATAAAGTGATCTCAGTTTACGGAATGGGACTGACCCAGCACGTGCATGGTTCGCAGAGCATTCAGGTGTTGGTTAACCTGATGTTGATGCGCGGTAACATCGGCAAGCAGGGCGCTGGCGTATGTCCCGTGCGGGGCCACTCCAATGTGCAGGGCCAGCGTTCTGTCGGAATATCGGAAAAGCCGGAATTGGTGCCGCTCGACAAGATTGCCTCCCAGTTCGGCTTCGAGCCGCCTCGTCAGAAGGGCTTGACCACTGTTGATACCTGTGAGGGAATAAAGGACGGATCGGTTCAGGGCTTCCTGAGCCTTGGTGGTAATCTGGTTCGTGCAGTGCCCGATCGCGATGCCATGGAACCCGCTTGGCGCAAGCTGGCACTCACAGTTTTTATAGCAACCAAGCTTAACCGCAGCCACCTTATCCACGGTAAAGTCTCGTTTTTGCTACCGTGCCTCGCGCGCCCCGAGGAGGACATACAGGCGAGCGGACCGCAATCGGTGGCGATTGAGGATAGTTTCAGCCATATTTATGGGTCACGCGGCAAACGGTTGCCAGCAGCGGTAACGCTCAAATCCGAACTGGCGATCGTGGCCGGCATCGCGAAGGCATTGCTGCCGCAGAATCCGAAGATGCGCTGGGACGAATGGACCGGCGATTATGCGTTGGTGCGTGATGCCATTGCCGAGACTTATCCCGAGGAATTCCAAAACTTTAACGCGAGAATGTGGACAGCCGGCGGGTTTTACCGCGGCAATTCTGCACATGAGCGGATCTGGCGGACAGAGAGCGGCAAGGCCGAGTTTACCGTACCAACCGTCTTGTCTGCCCTCGGCATCGGCGCTGACGAAGGCCGGTTCCACCTGATTACGATGCGCTCCAACGACCAG
>JANXSV010000350.1 GCA_025356505.1 Methylovirgula sp. | reverse complement strand
GCTGCGAGCCTGCAATGAATTCATTCGATTAGCTCTTTGTTCCAAAGCTGTCACGGCAGCGTCCATCTGTCCCTGCATATGCTGACGCAGATTGAAAGATTTCACGATCCGGGCACCGTGCACGGTCTCCTGTAATAGCTGCAAAGACCTAGTCGCCAAGGCAAACTCTTGAGCCATGATTTTGCGCACACGTTTTATGAGGTTACTAACCCCAAAAATCGCGGGCGGTGCGACAATTAAAGTGAGCGCGGAAAGCATTGGCGCTTGAACAAACATGACTACGAAGAGGCCGATGAGCGTTAAGAGATCACGCCCAAAGCTCATGACTACGGTATTCATCACATCTCTGGCCGCGTTGGCCCCTCCCGACACTCTCATGATCAGATCGCTCGATGGAGAGTTTGTGAAGAAGTCGAGGTCAAAGTTGAGGATATGACTGAACACGCGCTTTTGTATATCGGCCACGATGCGGTTTCCAGCGCGCCCCAGAGTTACGTCTTGTGCATATGTGGCAAAGCCTTTAGTGGCGAAAATGAATATAATTCCGAGACAAAGTGGAAAGAGAAGCTCAAGCCGATGATCTACGAGCATTGCGTTTACCACGTCACGCATGATCCAGGCAGACAGGGACGTGCTGGCCGCCACTAAAAACATAAACACGCCGGCTAAGGCATATCTTTTCCAATAAGTCGAAAAGTTTTCCGCGAACAACCGCCTCACGGTCGACGAGTTGCTCCCGAAGATAGAAAATTGTTCGCTAAATGCTGACCACTTCCGCGCTAAAATCACTAGGAATCCATAACTTTTAATCTGGTGCCAGGAAGTGCCGGTTTACCATAACAAAATGCACTAGCGAAAACTTTTGACGATTAAACAAGTATTTTAAAACCTAATAATAAATCATTCGTCGAAACATACTGTTGATCTGGCAAATATTGCCTTTGGCCGGCTGGAATATTTAATCGGTACCATTTGGGCTTCGAAGATTTATTGCACTCAGTTGCAAGTTTAGGTCTACCGCTTCAAAAATGCATACTGGAATGATTCGACTACCAAAAACCTCTAGATGCCCAATCGCTTCCGCAGGCGCTGATCGCTACGGGCACTCGGTTCGACCCCATAGGGTATCATATATAATTGTGTCCAGTTATCTGGGGTAAGGTATTTCAAACGCGAGCTGCAGCCATTTGCCTGTAGTGAAATTGGAGTTTTCTTATGATGTTTTCAGGCAAAACCGCAGTCGTAACGGGCTCAACCAGCGGAATAGGGCTCAACATAGCCCGCGCTTTCGCCAAAGAAGGCGCAAACATCGTAATTAACGGCCTAGGCAACGCTCAAGCAATCGAAACCGAAAGGTCAAAAATCGAGACAGATTTTGCCGTAAAATGCATCTATTCCGCCGCCAACATGATGATTCCCGATGAAATCAGAAAGATGATTGCGGACGGCATCGCGGCTTTTGGCTCGGTTGATATTCTCGTCAACAACGCTGGTATTCAGTTTGTTTCACCAATCGATGAATTTCCTGATGACAAGTTTGAGGCAATAATCAAGATCAATCTCATGGCATCGTTTTACGCCATTAAAGCCGCATTGCCGGGCATGAAAGCCAAGGGTTGGGGCCGGATTATCAACATTGCCTCCGCCCATGCATTGGTCGCCTCCCCCTTCAAGTCCGCCTATGTTGCGTCAAAGCACGGAATCGCTGGCTTGACCAAAACCGTGGCCCTTGAAGTCGCCACGCAGCATATTACCTGCAATGCCATCGCACCGGGTTATGTGTGGACGCCGCTCGTTGAAGCGCAGATTCCGGACACGATGAAGGCGCGGAACATGACCAAAGATCAGGTCATCAACGATGTTCTGCTGGCAGCTCAGCCAACCAAAGAATTTGTGACGGTCGATCAGGTCGCCGCGCTGGCAATTTATCTGGCTTCAGATGCAGCTGCGCCTATCACGGGTTCGATTCAGTCAATAGACGGCGGCTGGGTGGCGCACTAATCCTGCCCCAATGGGTCGGGCTGTAAATGTCTCACTTGTTTCAAATCTCTGACGAAAGTCTCACTAGATGAAGATCGAAGACGTTAAAAAACGTGCATTTGCGATGCCTTTGACCAATCCGTCCTATCCGCGTGGACCATATCGTTTCACGGATCGCGAGTATATTATTATCACTTACCGGACCGATCCGGCAGCCCTTGCCGCTATCTTGCCGGAACCTTTGATAGCGCCGGATGCGATCGTAAAATTCGAATTCATTCGCATGCCAAATTCAACTGGTTTTGGAGATTAT
>JANXSV010000281.1 GCA_025356505.1 Methylovirgula sp. | reverse complement strand
GGTCAAGATCTGAGGCTGCGACAACGACGACCATTCCGATGCCGCAGTTGAAAGTGCGGATCATCTCTGCCTGTGCCAAATGTCCGATTTTCGCAAGCCATGAGAATACGGACGGAACGGCAATCGCATCAAGATAAAGCTCAGCACGGCAACCCTCCGGGATAACGCGGGGAATATTATCCACAAATCCGCCGCCCGTGATGTGTGCCAGAGCCTTAATGGGTGCCCCATCGCGCAAGACAGAAAGCAAACTTTTCACATAGAGGCGTGTCGGCGTCAAAAGCGCCTGAGCGAGGCTCACGCCTTTTTCGAAAGGTGCTTCGTCGGTCCATGCGAGTTGACTGCGCTCGACAATTTTTCGAACCAGCGAAAAACCGTTGGAATGAATTCCCGATGATGCGAGTCCAATGAGCACATCACCTGCTCCAATATTATTGCTCGGCAGCAACTTTCCACGCTCGACGGCCCCGACCGCAAAGCCGGCTAGGTCGTAATCGTTGGCGGCATAGAGGCCAGGCATTTCCGCAGTTTCGCCGCCGATTAAAGCACATCCGGATTCGATACAGCCCTGCGCGATGCTCTTAACTATGGCGGCTCCCACCTTTGCGTCGAGTTTTCCAGTGGCATAATAATCAAGAAAAAAAAGTGGCTCAGCGCCCTGCACGATAAGGTCGTTTACGCACATTGCTACGAGATCGATACCAATGGTGTCGTGTATTCCACTTTCGATGGCGATCTTGACCTTGGTACCGACACCATCGTTTGCTGCAACAAGGATGGGGTCGACATAACCCGCGGCTTTCAAGTCGAATAAGCCGCCGAAACCGCCAATTTCTCCGTTTGCGCCGGGCCGCCGCGTCGAGCGGACATATGGCTTAATATCTTCGACCATTGCGTTGCCGACGTCGATATCGACTCCGGCATCAGCGTAGCTCATCGGTGCATTGATCGACAGGGACGGCGGCTTTTTCGGCATAATTTCCTCTTTCCCGCGGGTTACAAGGAACTGCAGGGCATGGCAAGCCTCAAACACGTCCGCGAGAAGTGTCTCCATCAAAAAACGGCCCAATGCGGTGAAAAAACAGGTTCGTCCTGCTCAAGTGACAAATGCAAAACGGTTTCGGACCTGCCAAATTGACAATTGAGAAACCTCTAATCAACGTGCTGAAGATTGAAATTGGATGATTTACACTCGATATCTGGAGCGATTTCTTATTTCCATCTATGCTTGTGAAACAGACGGGATGACCGTTTAATTTCGCACCGATTAAATTTTTGGATGCGGATGGACGCACAGTCTGAATCTGTAATGAACCAAGGTCAGTTCGTTTCGACCCGCTCCAACTCTGCAATGCTCAGGTTTTGCCGATGCGGGCGATTTGTCTTACTGTCGTCTCGTCGGCGTTCTATCTAGCTAACGAATTTCAGCATAAGAGTGCCAACGCATGATACCAACGCGGGCGAAGGGCAGGGAGCGCCAAATGACTCAGCAGCGGCAGGCGACATTTTGGATCGTTCTTTTGATCGCAGCGTGGGCGCTTATCTACCAGCTTGGGAGCGTCATGATGCCGTTCATTGCTGGGATGGCGATTGGCTACCTGCTGGATCCGCCAGTCCGGAGACTCCAAAGGTTAGGGATGGCGCGCATATGGGCTTCGGTCATTGTGCTGGGATGTGTTGCCCTGTTTTTTGTCTTGCTTGCTTCACTGCTTGGCCCTGTTCTCGGACGCCAATTTGTAGGATTTGTCGATCATCTGCCCGGTTACGTGCAAAAGATTCAAGAACTTATCGTTGTCGCGGCAACGGATTTTCAATCCAAGTATGGCGATACTTTGCTTGAAAAGCTTGGAATGGGGAGCGGCACCGGCGGTTCCTTCGACGCGCAAAAGACCTTAAGCGATTTTGCCGGCCAGGCCACGCAATGGATCATCGGGTTTTTTAAATCTTTGCTGCTGGGCGGTGCTGCTTTGGTTAGCCTCGGATCGCTTGTCGTGATTACACCCGTCGTCGCATTCTATTTTCTCGTTGATTGGGAGAAGCTTATCGAAAGCGTGGATAGTGTCATTCCGCTTGCACATAGGACCACCGTGCATGGAATATTACGTGATATTGACCGGGCGATGGCGGGGTTCCTGCGCGGTCAATCTATCGTGTGTTTAATTCTTGGTCTCTGGTACGGCATCGGGCTCTCACTCATCGGCTTAAATTTCGGGTTTTTAATTGGATTTTCTGCAGGAATGTTGAGTTTTGTCCCTTACGTGGGTTCGTTATTGGCGCTGGTTCTTTCGGTTCTTGTGGCGATCGTGCAGGGATGGCCGAGTTGGACATTAACCTTGATGGCTTTGGCGGTGGTTGGCAGTGGACAGTTTCTCGAAGGCAACGTGCTTTCGCCCAAGCTAGTTGGTGGGTCAGTTGGTTTGCACCCGGTATGGCTGATTTTTGCACTGTTAGCGTTTGGCTCGATGTTCGGATTTGTCGGACTGGTCATAGCGGTGCCGGTGGCGGCCGCGTTGGGTGTTTTGGTGCGCTTTGCAGTGGCCCAATATTGGCAAAGCGAGTTTTTTTCTCAGGCGCAAGCTCCCCAAATCCCTCCGGCCGGTGAGATCTGAGCCAGCTATGGTGCCAAAATCCCCAAGTCAGCTGACTTTAGATTTGGCTATTCTCCCAAGGTTCGAACGGGAAAATTTCCTGATTTCGGCATCCAATGAAGCGGCCTATGCTTTGATAGAATCTTGGCCTAACTGGATCAGCCAAAGTCTGATGCTCGTAGGGCCTTCAGGCTCCGGTAAAAGCCATCTGGCGGCGATCTGGGCTAGCAGAACAGGGGCAACCTCCGTTCGTGCGCAGTTTTTAGCCACTGCTGACTTGCAGCTTCTAGCGTCAAAGCCGGCGCTTGTGATCGAGGACGTGCACGAAGCCGGTACAAATGGAAAAGCATCAGAAACAGCATTGTTTCATCTGATCAATCTGTTGAAAGCGGGACAAGTTCCAGTGCTCTTTACGTCGCAAACGCCTGCCGCCAAAATTGATGTGCAAACCCCAGATTTGTGTTCCCGACTGCGCGAAGCAGCCGTTGGAGAAATAGGCCTTCCCGATGAAGCCCTCGTCCACGATGTAATCATCAAGCTTTTCATTGACCGGCAACTGGTCGTGGACACGGCAGTTGTGCAATACCTAGCACTTCACGTTGAGCGTTCGCTCGCGGCAGCACGCAGCGCTGTTGATATGCTTGATGCGAAGGCACTCGCACTAGGAAAGCGCATATCGAAGCAAATGGTTGCTGAGTTGTTGAACTTTGCGGAAAGCGAAATGCAACCTGATTAAATGCCAGGAGTGCAGGCTCGTCGAAGTTTTTGCCCTCGAGTAGCTGTCGCATATCTGTCGCGTTTATGTTCTAGTGCTGCAAATCAAAGCTTTTTCAAAGGGGTCCGGTTTGAATATCCAGCCAGATGAAATCAAAGCCGCGGTGCCTAACCTCCCTTCCGACAGGTTCATAAACCGTGAATTATCGTGGCTGGAATTCAATCGTCGCGTAATGGAAGAGGCGTCAAACCCGGCGCATCCCTTACTTGAACAGCTTAGATTTTTATCGATCTCCGCCCATAATCTCGACGAATTTTTCATGGTTCGGGTGGCTGGTTTGCGCGAACAGTTGCGGGAGCATATCCTGACCCCCAGTGAGGATGGGCTAACTGCGGCTGAGCAGCTTGTTAAGATTGGCGAGCATGTGTCCATATTGGCGTCCGATCAGCAGGTACGCTGGCGTGAACTTCGCGACGCGATGAAAAATGTTGGAATTTTCATTACGGAACCCTCTGAGCTAAGCAAGCGCGACCGCTTATGGCTCGAAGATCATTTTTTGCTGCATATTTTTCCTGTGTTGACGCCGCTGGCCGTGGATCCGGCACATCCCTTTCCGTTTATCCCGAATTTCGGGTTTTCGCTGGCTCTCGAACTGCAGCGACCCGGCGACGGAAGACACTTGAACGCTCTGATCCGGCTGCCAAATAAAACCGACCGCTACATCAAACTGCCCGATGTCGATGGAACCGGGCATGCCCGGTTTGTGACGCTTGAGCAACTCATAGCAATGCATACTGACAGGCTGTTCCCCGGATATCTGGTCAAAGGTCACGGTGCTTTTCGTGTCCTTCGCGACTCTGATCTGGACATTGAGGAAGAGGCGGAAGACCTTGTGCGTCTGTATGAGACCGCGCTCAAAGCGCGTCGGCGCGGGGTCGTTATTCGACTTGAGATTGACGAAAACGCGCCGGAAGCATTGCGGAAATTCGTTGCCAACGAATTGCATGTGGGGGGTGACGAGGTTTTCAACGTTGACGGGATGTTGGCTCTTAATGACTTATCGTATCTTGTCGGGCTTGACCGGCCAGATTTGAAGTTCAAGCCGTACAACGCGCGCTTTCCTGAGCGTGTTCGCGACAACGGCGGAGACTGTTTTGCTGCAATTCGGCAAAAAGACCTGGTTGTGCATCATCCTTACGAGTCGTTCGACGTTGTGGTGCAGTTTTTGGCGCGCGCTGCCCGCGATCCAAACGTCGTAGCAATCAAACAAACTCTTTATCGGACTTCCAATGACAGTCCGATTGTGCGGGCTTTAATTGAGGCTGCGGAGGCCGGAAAATCGGTCACGGCACTTGTCGAATTAAATGCGCGGTTTGACGAGGAAGCAAACATCCGTTGGGCGAGAGACCTGGAGCGCGCCGGTGCGCAGGTTGTTTTCGGCTTCATCGAGTTAAAAACACACGCAAAAATGTCGATGGTCGTGCGGCGCGAGGCTGGTGCGCTTGTAACATACTGTCACCTTGGGACAGGTAACTATCACCCGATCACAGCTCGGATTTATACTGATATTTCATTTTTTACTGCGGACCCTGCAATTGCACGAGATGTTTCGAGGATTTTTAATTTTATAACGGGGTATGCAGAGCCAGCGAGCCTTGAGCGCATGTCGGTATCGCCGATTTCGCTGAAAAAGCGCCTTCTCGACCATATTTCTGCCGAGATGGCGTTTGCCAAGGCCGGAAAGCCCGCGACGATTTGGGCCAAGTGCAATGCTCTTGTCGACCCCGAAATTATTGATGCCTTCTACGCAGCGTCTCAAGCTGGCGTGAAAATTGAGCTTATTATTCGCGGCATTTGTTGTTTGCGCCCCGGTGTTCCTGGTCTCTCAGATAATATTCGCGTAAAATCCATCATCGGGCGCTTCCTAGAACACGCCCGCGTCTATGTTTTTGGCGGTGGCTTCCAACTTCCACACCCGAAGGCGGCCGTTTACATAGCTTCGGCGGATTTGATGCAGCGCAATCTGGATCGGCGAGTCGAAAGTTTGGTCCCTATCTTGAACGCGACATGTCATGAGCAAGTTCTGGATCAAATCATGATTGCTAACCTTATCGACAACCAACAAAGCTTTCGGGTCTTGCCGGATGGCTCCAGTGCCCGCATAGTTCCCGGTGCCGGTGAGGAACCCTTCAACGCGCACCGTTACTTCATGACCAACCCGAGTTTGTCCGGCCGTGGAAAGTCTCTTAAAGAATCGAGCCCTCGTGTCCTCTTCCGCAAAGCCGAAGGGCGATAAGCGTATCAGCGTTGTCGAAGATGCGCCGGGGCGCATTAAATTCGGCAAACCCACAGCAATAGT
>JANXSV010000234.1 GCA_025356505.1 Methylovirgula sp. | reverse complement strand
ATCTCTCAACCTTTGCGTCCTCGGTGCCGACCTACCTCTACACGCCATTGTTGTCGGGGCAGTATAATATCCCGAATGTTTATGCAGAGGTGGATGCTGTTTACACCAACACCGCCCCTGTGGATGCCTATCGCGGTGCGGGACGCCCGGAGGCCACGTTCGTAATCGAGCGTCTGGTGGAAGTGGCGTCGCGTGAGCTGAACCTTGATCCGGCGGAGTTCCGGCGGCGCAATTTTGTGACCCAGTTCCCGCATCAGACACCGGTTATCATGTGTTATGACGCTGGCGACTTTAATGCCTCCATGAAAAAGGCGCTTGAGCTGGCAGACTACAAAAACTTCGGCAAGCGCAAAAAGGAATCGGCCAAAAACGGCAAATTGCGCGGCATTGGCTTTTCGGCCTTTATTGAAGCCTGTGGCATTGCGCCTTCGGCAGCGGTTGGGTCGCTTGGTGCGGGCGTCGGCCTTTGGGAATCGGCGGAAGTTCGCGTCAATCCGATCGGAACGGTTGAAGTGTTGACCGGTTCACATAGCCATGGTCAGGGCCACGAAACCACGTTTGCGCAGCTCGTGTCCGACCGTCTTGGTATCCCGATCGATAATGTGTCGATCATCCATGGCGATACCGACAAGGTACAGATGGGCATGGGCACATATGGCTCGCGTTCCGGCGCTGTTGGCATGTCAGCCATTTCCAAGGCACTCGACAAGGTGATTGCCAAGGCGAAGAAGGTTGCCGGTCATGTGCTTGAAGCCTCTGAAAAGGACATTGAGTTCAAGGACGGCAAGTTCTCGGTCAAGGGAACGGATAAGAGCGTGGACTTCTCCGGCGTGGCACTCAATGCCTATATCGCGCATAAGTTTACCGGCGCCGAGCTGGAACCAGGCTTGAAGGAAGGGGCATTTTATGACCCGACAAACTTCACCTTCCCGGCTGGCACGCATATTTGCGAAGTGGAAATTGATCCGGAAACCGGCGTCCTCAAAATCGAGCGTTACACTGCTGTCGATGACTTTGGCGCGATTATCAATCCGATGATCGTTGAAGGGCAAATGCACGGCGGTATTGCGCAGGGAATTGGTCAGGCGCTGTTGGAAGGCGCGATCTATGACAAAAGCGGTCAGCTTCTGACGGCAAGCTTCATGGATTATGCCATGCCGCGGGCGCAGGATCTGCCCCTGTATCAAACCGCCTTCACGCAAACCTTGTGCCCGTCAAATCCGCTGGGGATCAAGGGTTGCGGCGAGGCAGGTGCCATCGCCTCTCCGCCCGCAGTGATTAACGCCATTACTGATGCCGTTGGCCATGAAGATGTTGTGATGCCGGCCACGCCACAAGTAATCTGGCGCGCCGCGCAAAAGGCCATGATGAAGCTGGCTGCCGAATAAGCGAAAGTCCAAGCCCGCCACTTTCCTTAAGGTGAGGGGCGGGCCTGAGTTCGGTTTCGCATTAACAAGAACATTATTTTAGGGAGAGACCCATGTTTGCATTTACCTATCACCGGCCTCACAGCTTACGCTCGGCATCGGCGATGATCCATAAAGTCGAAGAGGGCAAATTGCTGGCGGGCGGCCAGACTTTGCTGCCGACAATGAAGCAGCGGCTCGCCGCTCCTTCTGACATCGTCGATCTGATGCAGGTGCCGGAATTGAAGGGCATTACCGTAAAAGGTTCGACCGTTATCATCGGTGCGATGACAACGCATGATGAGGTTGCCACATCGGCGGCCGTTGGCGAGGCCATTCCCGCCTTGGCTAAGCTTGCTGGCGGCATCGGTGACCCACAGGTGCGCCACAAAGGCACCATCGGCGGTTCTGTCGCGAATAATGATCCAGCGGCGGATTATCCTGCGGCCTGCCTTGCTCTAAACGCGACGATCATCACCAACAAGCGCAAGATCGGTGCCGACGCATTCTTCAAAGGTATGTTTGAAACCGCGCTCGAGCCAGGCGAAATCATCAAGGCGATTGCGTTTCCAGTGCCTTCGAAAGCCAACTATCAAAAATTCCCGAATCCGGCATCGCGCTATGCGGTTGTGGGCGTGTTTGTCGCCAAGAAGGGCAAGGATGTGCGTGTGGCAGTGACAGGCGCAGGGCAGAACGGCGTATTTCGCGCCCGGACGATGGAGGCTGCTCTGGCAGTAAAGTTCAATGCCAAGTCGCTTCAGGGCGTGTCCATTCCAGCCGACGGGTTGAACACGGATATCCACGCCGGAGCGGACTACCGTGCACATCTTATCGGCGTTATGGCAAAGCGCGCCGTGGCTGCAGCGGTGTGATGGGGGAGCGGCACGTGGCCATGACTGCAATCATCACCGGCATGTTTGATGCAGCATGGCTCCTCGAGATCGGGGCCAGCGCCGCCAGATGACACAAGCAAAGCCTCTTTCGCCCCGGGATAAACCGGGAGCCGCTGTGCCCACCTCCATCGACGCCACGCTAAAGCTCCTTGGCGACGCCGGATATGTCGGCGAGCGGTCGCTCGCCACAGTGCTGTTTCTGGCGCTAAAAATGGGTCGGCCTCTCCTGCTGGAAGGCGAGGCGGGGGTCGGAAAGACTGAAATTGCGAAAGTACTGGCACAAAGCCTAGGGCGGAAACTCATCCGGTTGCAGTGTTATGAAGGGCTCGATGTTGGCTCCGCCGTGTATGAATGGAACTATGCCGGGCAGATGATGGCTATCCGCCTGGCGGAAGCGGGCGGCGAGGTCAATAAAGACGAATTGGAAAGCAACGTTTTTTCGCAGCGCTATCTGGTGAAGCGCCCGCTTTTGCAGGCGCTGGAGAGCGACCTTGGTGGAGCGCCGGTGTTGCTGATTGACGAGCTGGATCGTACGGACGAAGCTTTCGAGGCCTATCTGCTCGAGGTTCTCTCAGATTTTCAAGTGACAATTCCAGAACTTGGCACCATTAAAGCGGCGTCTCCCCCCATCGTTATTCTGACGTCAAACCGGACGCGCGAAATCCATGATGCGTTGAAACGGCGGTGTTTGTATCACTGGGTGGATTATCCGGATGCGACACGTGAAATGCAGATTGTGCACCAAAAGGTGCCGGGTATCGGAGCCAGACTTACGGCTGAGCTTGTTGGTTTTGTGCAGGCCATTCGCAAGGAAGATTTGTTCAAATCCCCCGGCGTGGCAGAGACATTGGACTGGGCTTCTGCGTTGACTGAGCTTGACGCTGTAGCGCTTGATCCGCAGCAGGTGTCTGACACTCTCGGCGTCTTGTTGAAATATCAGGATGATATCGCCAAGATGCAGGGCACTCGCGCCGCCGAGCTGATTGACGCTGTAAAAACCGAGCTTAAGCACGGTAAGTGACGCGCGATGGCAAGTGACAACGACAATATCGCGCCGGTCATCACTGAAATCACCGTTGCGGATATAACGCTTGAGGGCGATGGAACCGGGCGGCTCGCGCATAATATTGCATATTTTGCGCGGGCGTTGCGAGAGGCGGGCATGCCCGTAGGGCCAGGCTCAATTCTCGATGCGCTGACAGCCGTAGAGGCTGCGCAGATTGGTGACAAGCGCGATTTTTATGCCGTATTGCAGTCAGTCTTTGTCAAAAAGCGCGAGCACATGATCCTGTTTCAACAGGCCTTCGAGATTTTCTGGAAGCGGCGCGGCTTCATGGACAAATTGATCGCGCTGATGTCTCCCAAAGCCCCGCCGACACAACAAAACAAAAACAAGTCTGAGGCGGGTGCATCGCGCATCGCGGATGCACTGCTCAAGACCAACAGGGAGGATGAAAAGCCCGCCCCTTCGCTGGACTTGGATGCGCGCTTCACCACATCCGCTGCCGAAATGCTCCAGCGCAAAGATTTTGCGCAGATGAGTGCCGCCGAGATTAATGAGGCCATGCGTCTTGTGGCGAAGCTGAACCTGCCACTGGATAAAGTTCCGACGCGGCGGTTTCAACCCGACCGTTCGGGCGCGGCGATTGACCTTCGCGCGACGTTGCGCCGCTCGTTGCGCCCGGGTGGCGCGATTGATCTTGCCTACAAATCCCGGCGTTTGAAGCATCCGCCTATTGTGGCGATCTGCGATATTTCTGGCTCGATGAGCGAATATAGCCGGATTTTCCTGCATTTTTTGCATGCCCTTACCGAAGAGCGCGGGCGCGTGCATACGTTTTTGTTTGGCACACGCCTCACCAATGTTTCGCGCGCGTTACGGGCCAAGGATATTGACGAAGCTCTGGCGCAATGCTCGGCCGGTGTGCAGGACTGGTCCGGCGGCACGCGCATCGGCACCAGTTTGCAACGCTTCAACCGGGATTGGTCGCGGCGTGTGCTGGGGCAGGGTGCTATCGTTTTGCTGTTCACAGATGGGCTTGAACGTGACGGCGCGGACGAACTGGCGCGTGAGGTTGAGCGCCTGCATAAAAGCTGCCGTCGTCTTATCTGGCTTAATCCACTGTTGCGGTTTGACGGGTTCACTGCGAAAGCGTTGGGCATACGCACAATCCTGCCCCATGTTGACGAATTCCGCTCCATTCACAACCTGAACTCGATGAAGCAGCTTATCGCCGCCTTGTCTACGCGCGGGAAGGGTCTAAACTCGCATGACCCGCGGCTTTGGCTTCAACGCGCGCATTAGGAGACATTATGGACGACGATCTTTTGCAGCAGGCCGAAAATTGGTCACGCGCAGGCCGCGCAGTTGCCATTGCAACGGTGGTCGAAACATGGGGCTCGGCGCCGCGTCCGGTGGGAAGCCATTTGGTGATCGATGAAAACGGCCATTTTCTCGGCTCGGTATCAGGGGGCTGCGTCGAGGGCGAGGTTGTGTCGGAAGCGCTTGACGTGATCAGTTCTGCCACGCCGAAAATGCTTGAATTCGGTGTAGCGGACGAGACAGCATGGCGGGTGGGCCTTTCATGCGGCGGGCGCATCAAGGTTTATGTGGAAAAGCTGATCTCATGAAGCTCGAACTGCTGCACGCAATGAATGTCGAGCGGGGCGCGCGCCGTGCCGCCGTTCTGGTCACTGATCTGGCAAGCGGCGCTCAGCGGCTTGTGAAAGCAGACCAGATTGCCAATGATGATCTGGGCGAGGATCTTGAAAAGGCGCTACAATCCGGCAAAAGCGGCATGATCGAGCGACGTGGGACGTCGGTGTTTGTCCAGGTGCAGGTGCCGCCTGTGCGGTTGGTTGTGCTTGGGGCAGTGCATATTTCGCAGGCGCTCGCACCTTTGGCATGGCTGACCGGATTTGACATGATGGTGATCGATCCGCGCACCGCCTTCGCAACGCCGGAGCGATTTCCCGACATCAAGATTGTGGCGCAATGGCCTGATGTTGCGCTGCCGGAAATTGGCGGTCTTGATCGCTACACGGCGATGATTGCGGTGACGCATGATCCCAAAATTGACGATCCGGGCCTTATCGCAGCGCTTAAAGCGGATTGTTTTTATATCGGCGCGCTAGGTAGCCGCAAAACGCACGCCAAGCGTTTGGAACGGTTGCAAGCGGCGGGATTTGGGGAAGCAGATGCCGCGCGCATTCATGCGCCCATCGGTCTCGATATTGGCGCGGTTTCGCCGGAAGAGATCGCCGTTTCCATTCTCGGGGAAATGATCTTGGCCTTGCGCAAAAAACCGTTGCGGCAGCCTTCGGTCAGCGCGTGAAATTCGGCCCCGTTGCCGTTGCCCACGCGCTTGGTGCCCATGTTGCCCACGCAGTGCGCACAGAGGCGCTTGTCCTGAAAAAGGGCCATAGGTTGAGCGCCGAGGATATTTCCAACCTTGAAAAGCAGGGCGTGGACGAAATTGTCGTTGCGCAGCTTGATGGCGGCGACATTGGCGAGGATGCCGCCGCGCAAGATTTGGCCGAAGTTTTTTGTGGCGCGGGTCTGCGGGTCGAAAAGGCATTTACGGGCCGTGTAAATTTTTTCGCTTCCACGGCAGGACTCTTGAAAATCGATGTGGCTAAAGTGGCGCTGGCAAACGGAGTGGACGAAGCGATTACCTTTGCCACGCTGCCGAACCTGCGGAGTGTGCAGGCGGGCGAGATGGTGGCGACGGTCAAAATCATTCCATTTTCAGTTCCGCGACCTGTGGTGGACCAGGCCAGGCATGTTGGCAAATTGATTCAGGTTTTGCCATTTAAACCATTGAAAGTCGGCGTTATTTCCACATTGCTTCCCGGGCTGAAGCCATCGGTGGTGCGCAAAACTTTGGCTGTGATGCAGCGCCGTCTGGCTCCGGCGGGGATCGCGCTGGCACATGAAGTACGCGTTTTGCATGATATTGATGATCTGGCATTTGCGATCGAGGATATGGCGGCGGCGCATCATGTCGTTATCATTTTCGGGGCTTCCGCCATCACGGACCGGCGCGACGTTATTCCGGCGGCGCTGGAAGCGGCGGGCGGCGTGATCGTGCATTTTGGTATGCCTGTGGACCCGGGGAACCTGTTGTTGCTTGGTCGTTTGGGCAAGGCTTGGGTGCTGGGCGCACCTGGTTGTGCCCGCTCGCCGAAAGAAAATGGCTTTGACTGGGTTTTGCAGAGGCTGCTGGCCGGAATGGATGTTTCCGCCGCCGACATAAAGGCCCTTGGCGTTGGCGGGCTGCTGATGGAAATAGGTTCCCGCCCGCAGCCGAGGCTGGGCGGCAGCGATGAGTGAGGTGGTTGCGATCGTATTGGCAGCGGGGCGAGCCTCACGCTTTGGCGGTACATTTACCAAAGTTCTAGCGCCTTTTGCGGGCGAAGTCATGGTGCGGCGTGTGGCGCTGGCGGCGCTGGGAGCGGGGTTGAAGACGCTGATTGTGTGCGGATATCAGGCAAAAGACGTGCATGCGGCAGTGGCGGATTTGCATGTGACGCTGATTGATAATCCCGATTTCCAGGCGGGAATGAGCACCTCTTTGCGCGCGGGGCTAGGCGCAGCGGGGGATGCCGGTGCGGCACTCGTTTTGCTGGCAGACATGCCGCGCATCGATAGCGCGCTTATAGTTAGGCTGTGCGCGGCGTTTCGCGCTCACCCGGAAGCTGATGCGGTTGTGCCGGTGTATCGGGGGGAGCGCGGAAACCCAGTGCTGTTATCGCGGCGACTTTTCGGTGAAGTTTCGCAGCTTTCAGGTGATAGTGGAGCGCGCAAGCTGCTGGCGGGAAAATCCAATGTTGTCGAGCTGACGGTGCCGGATGAGGCCATATTGTTTGATGTGGACACGCCGGCCAAGCTTGAGGGCTAGTGTAAACCTGCTTGCAAGATAATTTGTGCCGCCTCTGTTATGGCGCGCCGCGCATGACCATATCTGCGTTACACGGAGAGATGAGCATGCCCAATTCGCACGCACTGGATGTCGAAATTTTGCCGAACTCCTTCTCGCTTCAGGATGCGCTGGCGCTCAAGGGAGCTGTTCATGCGCTCGAAAATCCGACATTTGCGGCGCGGGTGATGAACCGGGTTGGTCAGAGCATCAATCTTGCGGGACGGGCGCTGCCATTGCCTGTTGCAAAGGCAATCGCATTTGCCACAGAAAAATCGATCGCGCTCGCCCTGCACACTGCGCTGCGCTCCCTAAAAGGTCAGCCTCGGAAGGGTCAGCCGCGCCCCGGCACGACCACTAATCTCATGCATAAGGCGTTGGCGGCAGGTTCGGGCGCAGTTGGCGGCCTGTTTGGCATTGCAGCGCTCGCGGTGGAGCTTCCGGCGTCAACGGTGCTGATGTTGCGCTCCATTGCTGATATTGCGCGGGCAGAGGGCGAAGACCTTGCGGATCC
>JANXSV010000215.1 GCA_025356505.1 Methylovirgula sp. | reverse complement strand
TCATGCTGGCCGCGCCGATCACGCTGGAAGAAATCATTGCGCTCACGCCGCCCGTCACCCGCGACGAGGTCAGTTTTGACGCCGCTGCCAAAGCGCTGCGCGCCCGCCGCGTGTCGCGCCTCGGCGCAATTGTCCTGAATGAGCAGACGTTGAGCGTGCCTGCAACCGAGGCCTCCGCCCGCCTGCTCTGCGAAGGAGTCGCAAAATCAGGCCTTCATGCGCTGCCACTCTCGAAAGCCGCGCAGCAGTTTTGCGACCGCGTGAACTTCTTGCGCGCCGCCGAGCCTGATGCAGCGTGGCCCGATCTCTCCGGCAAAGCCCTGTTGGCGGAAATTGCCGACTGGCTAAGCCCGCATATCATCGGCAAGACCACGCTTGCGCAGATTTCCCCCGCTGAAGTTCAAGAGGCGTTGCAGGCGCGCCTGCCCTGGGACATGCAAAAAAAGCTGGAGCGAGATGCGCCGACACAATTTTCAGCGCCGACAGGGTCTTCGATTGCGCTGGATTATGATGCAGAGGGCGGGCCTGCACTCTCCATTCGCGTTCAGGAACTCTTCGGCCTCGACAAGCATCCAACCGTTGCGGGCGGGCGTATTGCTTTGACATTGCACCTGCTGTCTCCGGCGCACCGGCCCATACAGGTTACGCGCGATTTGCCGGGGTTTTGGAAAGGATCTTGGATTGCGGTGAAGTCCGAAATGAAGGGTCGCTATCCGCGTCACGTTTGGCCGGAAAACCCGGCAGAGGCGCAAGCCACAGCCCGGGCCAAGCCCAGAGGAACGTAAGATCGGGCAAGGCCCTTGCGGCAAACCGAATATGTGAGATAGGCCCAAGGAAGGCGAAGCAATATGGACAAAATTGAACTTTCCCCCGGCCTGTTGCTTTATCCGCAGGCGCTCGACCGTGCTGCGCAGGAAAGCCTGCTGGCGGAAGTGCGCGAAATTGTCCGCGCAGCCCCGCTTTTCAAACCTAAAATGCCCAAAACCGGCAAAGAGTGGACTGTCCGCATGACCAATTGCGGCGCGCTTGGCTGGGTCTCGGATGTCAATGGCTATCGCTATCAGCCGCAGCATCCCGAGACGCAGGCAGCTTGGCCCGCCATGCCGCAGGCCATTCTGAACCTGTGGCAACACTATGCCGCACCTTCTGCCGACCCCGAAGCCTGCTTGATTAATTTTTATGAGCCCACCGCGCGCATGGGCCTGCATCAGGATCGGGACGAGGGCGATTTCACTGCGCCGGTAGTGTCAGTTTCTCTGGGCGATACCTGTCTGTTTCGCTATGGCGGAGCCAAGCGCAATGACCCGACGAAATCGGTCAAGCTCACATCCGGCGATATCGTCATCATCGGCGGCGCATCGCGGCTGTGTTTCCACGGGGTTGATCGCATCATAGGCGGAACCTCGACGTTGATGCCCAACCATGGCCGGATAAATCTGACTTTGCGGCGTGTGAGCAAGGCGGCTTGAGCAAGGGCGAAAGCCAGTCTGGGTCGTACTATTTGAACGACGGCAAAGACCAGTTTCGCGAAATAGCCAATGCCCGCAGCGTAAAACCCGCTGCTATGCCTAACGCCGCCGCAAAGGGCGCACCGAAGGTGAAGTGCAGACCTGTCACATAAATCACGGCGGCGGCAAAGGCGGCGGTCACGTAAATTTCCTTGTGCAACAGCATCGGTATTTCGCCGCTCAAAATATCCCGGATGATACCGCCGAAGCTGGCTGCCAGCGTGCCCAGCACCACAGCGGCCACCGGATGCGCCGAGGCGTTGAGCGCCTTGTTGGTTCCGGTAACCGCAAAAATAGCGAGGCCGAGTGCATCTGCCCACAAAAAGATGTTTTGCCGCACGAGCCTGGCTTCAAGCCCCTGATAAGCGCTGCCCAAAATAAAAACGCTGACACCCACACCGATACATATCAAGAGGTCGGTCGGATCATTCACCCAGAACACCGGCTGCGCCAGCAAAACATCCCGCAAAGTGCCGCCGCCGATACCCGTGACAGTCGCCAGCAGCGAAAATCCGAACGGATCCATATGCTTACGCGCCGCCGTCAGCGCGCCCGACAGCGCAAAGACGGCGATGCCGATCCATTCAACAAAGTCAGGGATAATCAAGCCGCAGTGTCATTCGCAGCCGCGGCCGCCTTGGGCCCGCCCTTGGAAACGCCGACCATTGCGGGCCGCAACACGCGCTCGCCGATGGCATAACCTGTCTGCACCACTTGCAGCACTGTGCCGGAAAACACCTCAGCATTGGGAATTTCGAACATCGCCTGATGCATATTAGGGTCAAATTTCGCGCCTTGCGGGTCAAGCTTCTTGACGCCGAACCGCGCCAAAATAGACAGCAGATCCTTTTCGGTCAGCTCGACACCCTCGATGAGTGCCTTGAAAGCCCCATCGGCACCAGTGCGTGCGTCCGCCGGAATAGCATCCTGCGCACGGCGGATATTGTCAGCCACGTTCAGCATATCGCGGGCAAAATTGGTCACAGCATAGGACTTGGCATCCGAAATCTCGCGCGCGGTGCGGCGGCGCAAATTTTCCATATCCGCCAAAGTGCGCAACAGCTGGTCTTTGAGCGATGCATTTTCAGCGTTCAGCGCGGTGATCACAGCCTCTGGCGGCGGAGCAGCAGAGTTAGCCTCCGGCATGCCCTCATTTTCAGCGGCCTGAACCGCCTCTTCCTGAATCTCTTCAGGCGCGGCATTTTGTGTTGGATCGGACGAATGAATCGACGAGTGAGTCATGGAGCTCTCAAAATCTAGGACAGGAACGGAAGGTGCGCGGTCAGCGTTGCCGCCATCCACTCTACGCCCTTGCATATCAGGTTTTGAGGCAGAAAAATCAAGGCTTACCGCACGCTTTCGGGCGAAGCTTTCTTATCTGCCACCTCGGGTTTTTTATCGAACACTTCAAGCAGGTTGCGTTTGACAGAAGCTTGCCGCGCCGGATTTATGATTTTTGCGCCAGTGAGATCGGTGACATAAAACGCATCCACAGCCTTTTCACCAAACGTGACGATATGCGCCGAACCGATGTTCAGATTGAGCCTCGACAAAACCGCAGTGAGTTCATGCAGCAAGCCGGGCCGGTCCAGCCCGGATATTTCAAGCACCGAATAGCGATTGGACAGATTATTATCGAGGATGACCTCGGGCGCGACATTGAATGTTTGAGCATGGGCTTTGCGCCCTTCCGATTTTGCCGCCATCAACGGCGCAAGGCGGATCTCTCCGCGCAACGCCTGTTCGATGGTTTGTGCCACGCGGTTTGCCCGGCGAAGTTCGTCATCTTCACGCACGAAAGCGCGGGTCATTACAATCGTATCGAGCGCAAAACCGTCAGTTGTGGTGAAAATCTGCGCATCGACAATGTTTCCACCCGCCGCCGCACATCCGCCGGCAATGATTGACAACAAGCGGGGATGATCAGGCGCGATGATCGTGACCTCGGTGACGCCCTTATCCGGGTTTGTCTGCACTTCGGTGATCAGCGAGCGGGTTTCGACGTCTGAAAGCCGGAACAATTTTGCGTGCTGGATTTTGTGATCGAGGTCCACTTTCAGCCAATAGGCCGGATAGTGCCGCGCTGCATAATCATCAAACTCGTGATCGGGCCAGCCGGGGAGGGCGGAGCGCAGTTGTTCCTGCGCTGCGTGCACCCGATGCTTCCGGTCCATGGAAGAATGTCCACCGCCCAGAACAACTTCGGTTTCCCAATAGAGATTGCGCAACAACTGCGCTTTCCAGGCATTCCAAACGCCAGGCCCCACAGCGCGGATATCGCACACGGTCAAGATCAGCAACATCTTCAGCCGTTCGAGTGTTTGCACCGTTGCGGCAAAAGTCTCGATGGTTTTCGGGTCAGAAAGGTCCCGCCCCTGCGCCGTATTGGACATGATGAGATGCGCATCGATAAGCCAAGCCACCGTCTCAGTTTCGGCTTCCGAAAGGCCAAAACGCGGGCAGAGATTGCGGGCAAGGCGCGCCCCGGCGATTGAATGATCCTCCTCGCGTCCCTTCGCAATATCATGGAGAAACACAGCCACGAACAAAGCTGTGCGATTGGTGATACTGGCAAAAATTTCGGTCGAAAGCGGCAATTCCTGAGCCAAAATCTTACGGTCCAGCTCGGACAATACACCAATGGCGCGCAGCAGGTGCTCATCCACCGTATAATGATGATACATGTTAAACTGCATCATCGCCACGATGCGGCCAAATTCGGGGATGAAACGGCCCAGCACGCCTGCTTCATTCATGCGGCGTAAGACGATCTCCGGCTGGCGTTTTGACGTCACAATATCAAGAAAAAGCCTGTTGGCTTCTTTGTTTTCGCGCATTTTGGCGTCGATACGCTTCAAGGACAGTGTCACCAGCCGCGTCGCATCGGGGTGGATCGCCAGCGAATTGCGGTCAGCGAGCCAGTAGAGCCTGATCAGGTTAACCGGGTTCGTTTCGAAGACATCCGGATTTGCCACCGTAATTCGGTCTGTCTCAATGGCAAAATCCTTAGAATCGGCGAGGGTCGCGCGGCGGCGCAGTTTCCCAACCAGCCGGTTGAGCATGGCGCGCGGCTTGGCCTGCTTCTCCTCCAGAGCAGAACAAACAATGTTTGTGAGATCGCCGACGTCCTTGGCGATAAGAAAATAGTGCTTCATGAAGCGCTCAACGGCGTGGAGGCCCGAGTGACTCTGATATCCAAGCCGCCCCGCGATGGTCCGCTGCAGGTCGAAGCTCAGCCGCTCTTCAGCGCGCCCGGTCACAAAGTGAATATGGCACCGTACCCGCCACAAAAATTCTTCACAGCGCTCAAACAGCCGCAGCTCGGCCGGCGCGAACAGGCCCGCTGTCACCAGCTCCTTGATGTCTGAAACCTTATAAAAATATTTTGAAATCCAGAACAGCGTGTTGAGATCACGCAGGCCACCCTTGCCCTCTTTGACGTTGGGCTCAACCAAATAGCGCGATTGACCGGCCCGCAGCACACGTGTTTCGCGCTCGGCCAGCTTGGCGGCAACAAAATCTCGCGCGCCCGTATCCACGATTTCGCTGCGAAAGCGGCTGCGTAATTGGTCAAATAGCGCGGCGTCGCCATCAATTAGCCGTGCCTCCAGCATCGCCGTGCGGATGGTCATATCCGCCTTGGCCTGGCGCATACATTCATCGATTGAGCGTGTGGCATGGCCGACCTTCTGCCGCATGTCCCACAAAACATAAAGTATGGCCTCGACCACGCTCTCGCCCCAGGGCGTCTGCTTGTAAGGCAGCAGAAACAGCAGATCAATATCGCTCTGCGGTGCCAAAGTCCCGCGCCCGTAGCCACCTACCGCAACAATGGCCAGCCGCTCGGACATGCTCGGATTTTCCAGCGGATACACATAAGTGATCACATAATCATGGATGGCGCGGAGGAGATTATCTTCGATTTGGCTGAGGTTGTGCGTGCAGGCGAGCCCGCGCCCGTCGGCCTCAAACCAGCCGCGCACCTCTGCGCGCGCCTCGCTAAGCGTGGTGTAAAACAAGTCCACCGCTGCCTTGCGAAATTCAGGCATGCCGCTGTGCTCTAGTCGCAAGGCGGCAACCTTGCGGGTCATTTCCGCCCGGTCGACCAGATGTTTGGCGGTGTGAACCGGTGAGCGCTGCATGTTAGCTCGCTTTCTTCTTGGCTTCCAGCACGCTCCAGATTTGCGCCGCAAGGTCCGGCCCGCCGAGGCGCTTGATCGCGCGCAGTCCGGTGGGCGAAGTGACGTTGATCTCGGTAAGATTGCCATCAATGACGTCAATGCCCACAAAGATCAGGCCGCGCCGTTTCAGTTCAGGGCCAATCGTGCGGCAAATTTCCAGCTCGCGGGCGGAAAGATCGGTTGGATGAGCCGCGCCGCCGCGCACCATGTTGGAGCGAATATCGCCCTCAGGCGGCACTCTATTGACGGCCCCCGCCGCCTCACCATCAATCAGAATGATGCGTTTGTCGCCCTCGACAACCTTGGGCAAAAACCGTTGAATCACCCAAGGTTCGCGCATGATGGTTGAAAACAGATCGAACAAAGAGCCGAAATTGGGGTCTTTTTGCGCGACTTTGAACACTGCGGCGCCGCCATTGCCGTAGAGGGGTTTCATCACCACTTCGCCATGTTCGAGGCGGAAGGCATCAATGGCGGCTCTATCCCGCGAAATCAGGGTGGGCGGCATCAGCTGCGGATAGTCCAGAACCATCAGCTTTTCAGGGGCGTTGCGCACCTCTGAGGGGTTGTTCACCACCAGCACCTTAGGGTGTAAACGCTCCAGAATATGTGTGCTGGTGATATAGGCCAAATCGAACGGCGGATCCTGCCGCAGCAAAATCACATCAAGCTCGGCAAGATCGCGCTCATGAGCGTCGCCAAGGGTGTAATGGTCGCCCTTCTGGTCGCGCACCTGCAAGGCCTGCAACGGCGCACTCACCTTGCCGTTTTGCAGCGAGAGCTTGTCAGGCGTGTAATAAAACAGCTCGTGCCCGCGCGCTTGCGCTTCCAGCAACAGGGCAAAGGTCGAATCTCCGGTGATGTTGATCGTGCTGATCGGGTCCATCTGTACGGCGACTTTGAGCTGCATGGCGAAATCCTTTGTGAGATCTGCTCTTACATCGCCAGTTCGAACGCGGCAATCAAGTGTTGCGGCCAAAAAACCCGCCAAGACGCCAATTTCGTTACTTGAACCGGCGCGATAAAGACAGCATCTCCGCGCCATATGTAGCCTGCCGCCCACGCATTGCGCCCAAGCCACACCCGTGCCGCCAACGATATGCGCCGTATTTTTTGCGGCTGGATCGCCATGGCAGCGCGATCAAAACTGGGACGCGCCTTAACCTCGACAAATGCGATGGAGCGGCCGCGCCTGGCAATCACGTCAATTTCCCCGCCCTTGACGGTGTAATTGCGCGCCAGAATGCTGTAACCCTTGGCCATGAGCAACCCGCAGGCCAGCGTCTCCGCCTGAAGGCCGAAAACCCGCGCCGCTCTGCGATCATTCATGACGGGCGCACAATCATGACAGGGGCTCATTCATGACAGGCGCTCATGGCATCTTGTCGCCTCTGGTGCTGATTTCGATGGCCCGCGCATAGACCCGTCGGCGCGGAAGCCCTGAGGCTTGGGACACAATTGTGGCTGCATCTTTCAAGGAATAGGTGGCCAGTGCGGCGAGCAGCTTTTCGTCCAGACTTGCTTCAGCGGAACCGGAGTCAAGCGCGCCGGGCGGCCCCACGAGCAGCACAACTTCGCCTTTTGGCGTTGGCGCATCGGCAAATTCACGGCCAAGATCGTCAAGCGTGCCGCGCCGCACCGTTTCGAAGTGCTTGGTGAGTTCGCGCGCCATAACCGCAGCGCGGTTGCCGAACACTGCCGCCATGTCGCCGAGGCATTCGGCCATCCGCCGGGGTGATTCGAAAAAGACCAGTGTTCCGGGAATTTGGGCCAGTTCGTGCAGCCGTTGCCGCCTTGCCCCGGCTTTGGGCGGCAGAAATCCTTCGAAGAAAAACCGGTCAGTCGGCAGGCCGGCCACCACCAGCGCCGCCAAGACTGCCGATGGCCCGGGCACAGCAGTGAGCGGAAGCTTTTCGCTCACCAGATCTCCCACCAACTTGTAACCCGGATCGGACACCAGCGGCGTTCCAGCGTCCGAAATCAGTGCCAGTGCCTGTCCCTGCTTAAGCCGGGACAAAATCTGCGGCCGGACCTGCGCCGCATTATGTTCATGATAGGCGATGAGCGGCGTTGAAATGCCGTAAGCCTTCAACAAAACCTTGCTCGTGCGGGTGTCTTCAGCCAGAATCGCATCTGCCGCAGCCAATGTCGCCAGCGCCCGAACCGTGATATCGCCCAGATTTCCTATGGGCGTTGCCACGATATAAAGGCCGCAGGCAAGTGGCTCGGCTTCGCATTTAAACCCAAACACGGTGAAACTTGATTTGATATTTGCTTGCAAACCTGCCTGCGCGAGCAAAGCCGCTTTTTTTGCTCCCGTTCCTTTTTTTGCTCCGGTACCTTGGCCTCGAAGAGAAGAGCTTGAACTGCTTGGTTCTGAGCCTGACGCTTTTAAGGGTGGAAGGACTGATTTATCACGCAAAAGTTTGGCCCGGGCTTCTCTAAACAAAAAATATCTTTACACTCAATTATCCATATTTGGGTATGATTAACAAAATTAACTTAATCGCCGGTGCTGATGAGCGCAGGCCCGCCACAATTGATTGATTAAAACCCAAATCGTGTCGCCTGTAGTCGCCGCGCATTATTTCAAAAGGGAGTGTGCCAATGAACCCGATTTCGACCGCAGCACGGCGCCAGTTTTTACAGCGTGTTTCATCTGTTGCTCTGCTCGGCGCGCTCGCAGGTTGTAGTAGCGCCATTCCCGGCCTTGGCACCAATTCAGGCGAACCTGTGCTGAACGCGCCGGTGGGCGGGGTCCAAACTCAGCCGCTTGCAGGCACCAATCTGGGCAACGGACCGGTGCGGGTCGCGCTCATTTTACCTTTGACCCAAGCCTCCGGCCCCAGCACGATAGGCACCTCGCTGCGTAACGCGGCCGAATTGGCGCTGGCGGATGTCAACGACACCAGCCTGACTGTGCTTTTGAAAGATGATCGTTCAACCCCCGAAGGCGCGCGCGAAGCTGCCCGGGCTGCCGCCTCCGAAGGTGCGGAACTGTTCATCGGGCCGCTGTTTGCCAGCAACGTTAAAGAAGTTGGAGCTGTCGCTAAAGGCGCTAACCGTCCCGTCATTGGTTTTTCAACTGACTCATCCGCGGCTCAGCCCGGTGTTTATCTGCTCAGCTTCCTGATCGAAAGTCAGGTTGACCGCGTTGTAAGCTTCGCGGCGGACAAGGGCAAAAAATCCTTCGCCGCCATGGTTCCGGAGAGCGATTACGGCAATGTGGCCTTGGCCGAATTCCAGCAGATCGCCGCCAATAAAGGCGTGCGCGTCATGTCGATAGAGCGTTACAAGCCGGGCGGGGCTGCGGCTGCTGCGGCAAAAATAGCCTCTCTGGGCAATCAGATCGACGCCCTGTTCCTGCCCGAGCAGGCAGATGCGCTTGCCGCTGTCGGCCCTGCCTTGGAGAGCGCAGGTTTGTCAGGCAAAAAAATCCAGATTTTGGGAACGGGCGTGTGGAACGATGCCCGCGTATTGAAGCAGGCAGCGCTACAAGGCGCATGGTTCGCAGCGCCTGAAAACGCTGGCTTCAATGCCTTTGCGGCGCGTTACAAGGCCAAATATGGCTCGGATCCGGCGCGCGTTGCCTCCCTTACCTATGATGCGGTTTCATTGGCGGCGGCGCTTGCCCGCACTCAAGGCGGCCAACGTTTCGCTAGTTCGACATTGCTGAGTTCAACCGGCTTCAATGGTGCTGATGGCGTGTTCCGCTTCCGTCAGGATGGCCTGAACGATAGGGCGCTTGCGGTGCTGCAGGTGGGCGCAGGCTCAGCCTCTGTTGTCAGCCCGGCCCCGAAAAGCTTCGGCCCGGGGAGCTAGCCGGAGAATTTTTTTGGCCGCCTGATGGTTATGGGCGGCCGAGAGTCGTGCGCAACGAAGCTGTGTTAATTCACCTTTTCATCGGGATAAACGCCCCAGAGGTTGGTTTGGGGGATATAGCCGTCGAACTCCTCGCCCTGAATACGGCACCATTGGCCGTCGCAGGTTTTAATACTGCCGATGACGCCGGGCTGTAGGGCGGCGCTTGCCTGCCCGGTTGCGCCCGGCTTGGAATATAGCATGATATTGACCGGAGATTTGCTCGGCCCCACCAGCCCTGTACGCCGGCCCGACAAGAGCGAATG
>JANXSV010000200.1 GCA_025356505.1 Methylovirgula sp. | reverse complement strand
TAACACCGAGCGTTTTGCCAAAGGCTTTCCCGCGAACAATGCTTTGCTCTGGGGTTCGCGCGGGATGGGTAAATCTTCGCTCGTTAAGGCCGCCCATGCGGCGATCAACGATAAAATCCGCTCTCCGTCCTTTGTTCCGCTCAAGCTCATCGAGATCCATCGCGAAGATATAGCAACGCTTCCAGCGCTCATGGCACTACTGCGCGACGCTCCTTTCCGGTTTCTCATATTTTGCGACGATCTATCTTTTGATGGCGATGACACGTCTTACAAGTCTTTGAAAGCTGTGCTGGAAGGCGGAATCGAGGGTCGTCCGGAAAACGTCTTGTTTTATGCCACATCAAACCGGCGGCATTTGCTTCCGCGAGATATGATGGACAACGAACGCGCCACTGCGATCAATCCCGGGGAGGCTGTTGAGGAAAAAGTCTCGCTATCGGACCGCTTTGGCTTATGGCTCGGATTTCACAAGTGTTCGCAGGAGGACTATTTGGCCATGGTGCACGCATATGCCAGGCATTACAGGCTGCCTATCGAAGATGCAGCATTGGAAACGGAAGCGATCGCCTGGGCTGCAACCCGTGGAGCGCGTTCTGGCCGCACCGCTTGGCAGTTCATTCAGGATATTGCCGGACGTCTGGGGCAGCACATCTAAAATAGAAAAGCGGTGAGGCCATTCTTGGGACCCCACCGCTGACGCAAAGCAATTTTCGTGTCTCGCGTAAAACTGCTTTACGGATTCCTGTCTTACAGCCCGGCGAGGTAGCTGGTTGGATCTACCGGCGTTGAACCCTTGCGCAGTTCAAAGTGCAGCTGAGGGCTGGCAACATTACCGGTCTGGCCGGACTTGGCTACAATCTGCCCGCGCTTGACTTGATCGCCACGCTTCACAAGCAATTCGCCATTGTTGGCATAGGCCGAAACGAAGCCGTTAGGATGGCGAATGAGGACGAGGTTTCCATAGCCCTTGAGCTCACTGCCCGAATAGGCAACCACGCCGCCTTCCGCCGCCTTCACAGACGTGCCTTCCGGAACCGCTATGTTGATGCCGTCGTTGCCGCCTGACTTGAAGCTCTGAATGATCCTGCCCCGTGCCGGCCAGCGAAACTCAGGATTGGCTTCCGCGACGACTGGTGCCACTGCCGCAATTTCAGGTTTCGCATTCGCAGGCGCAAGGCTTGCGGTGGGGGTTGTATCGACGGCAGCAGGAAGAGCCTGAGGTTTGGCGGATGTCTTAGCGACGGGCAAGGAAGCAACCTGTACAGGCTTGGCCGCTACAGGCTTAAGAGCAGGCTTGGCAGTCGCGACCGCCGTCGGCACCGCCTTTCCCGCGGGTGCAGTAGTCGCCACAGCCTTAATCACGTGAACCTTCTGCGAATTGGCGACGAGGACTGGCTTAACAGCCGCAGCTTTAGCTACCATCGGCGCCGAGTGAGCTGGTTGCGCGCCCTTTACAAATTGCAGTTTAGGCTGCGTAGCCTTGGCGACGACTTTGTGTGGCACGTTTGCCACCGCAACCGGGACGGCCTTTGGCAAAGCTCTGGCTGCCGAAGGTGCATTCGAGGCGGAACCGGTATTGTAGATCGGGATAACGAGACGGGTGCCAGGCTGGATTTGCGCGGCGGAATTGAACCCGTTTGCGCTCAACAAAGCCGCCTGCGGAACTCCATAGCGGCGCGATAGCATGTCTGCAGTTTCACCATTCGCGGCAACGATTGGCGTACCACCGGCGAGGCTCCATCCGCCCGCACCGCTTGCAGCGGCAACGTGCTTCACGACCGAACCTGTCGGAGTTGTATCAATCGGGGCAGCAAGCTTGGCGATTGTCGCGGCCTTGGTTGGCGCTGGTAGAGCCCGCGAAACTACGCTCTTTGGCAATTTGCGCTTAGCGGGAATGTCACCGGTCGGCGTGTTATCAGCTGCGAATGCGCTGGACGCGAACGGGTTGGAAAATGGATTTGAGAACCGCGAGACGTCGGATGAACATCCTGCAAGCAGGCTCAGTGTCAATCCGGTTACGGCTGTACGCATGGCAAGCTGCCAGCAATTTGACGCGACTAATTCACTCATCGACAACACCCACCCACTCAAACGCTACGAATAGGGTTAATATGGAGGCAGTCCGTTAAGGTTCGGTTTATGATGAATCATATTTTGCAATTTTTGCAAAAATCCCGATAAATTTGCTCATAATCCACGTGAGACGCCTTCGAGCATGGCGGTGGCGCGGATAAATCCATGTTGCACCTGGGTGAAGCGGCCGGTGTCATCGTGCATTAGGGCGAAGAGCTGAGGCAGTTCGCCAGCGCCGTGAGGCCGGGCGGCGACCAGCCTCCCGTTTACGCCGAGCGCGCCTAACAAGCATGCAGGAACTTTTGCAAGCCAGCCATTCACAAGTATCCGGTCAAAAATGCCGAGATCCGGAGCGATATCGAGGCCGTCGGCCCAGAAAACTTTTACGTTTTCAATCTTTGGATGAGAAAGTCGCGTTTTTGCTTCAACAGCGAGAGCCTTGAAGCGCTCAAAAGATATGACCTCCCGCGCGAGTTTGGCGAGAATTGCCGTGACAAAACCGGATCCCGTACCAATTTCAAGCACCCTATGTGACGGCTCGACACCCAGCACCTCCAGCAGCCGGGCAACCTCGTAGGGAGAAGGTGTGCTCTGCCCGCAGGCCAGCGGCAGAGCCACATCCCGCCCGGCTAGGTCTATAAACCGACGGGGGACAAATTGTTCGCGCGGGACTGTCTCCAACGCCCTCAAAACGCCGGTATCGCGAATGCCGCGCGCTCGAAGCTTCATTACAAAGGCAAGCCGCTCCTCGTTCGTCATCTAAACTGCTGCTTCACATCAGGGCT
>JANXSV010000187.1 GCA_025356505.1 Methylovirgula sp. | reverse complement strand
GCAGCAGAGCCTGCATTTCCCAAATGTAAGTTTTGCGCTTTTCTTCATTTGACTCTGAGCGGGCATCCACCAACAGCTTTTCAAACTTGTCGTTCGACCAGTGGCTTTCGTTCCAAGCCGCGCCGCGCTGATAGGCAACGGCCAGCATCTGGGTTGCCGCCGCGCGGCCGCCCCAGTAGGACGTGACAAACGGCGCTTTCAACCACACATTGCTCCACCAGCCGTCTGCAGGCTCTTTTTTGACTTCCATCTTGAAACCAGCCTTGTCGCAGTCAGACTGTAACAAGCTGGCCATATCAACAGCCCCGTTAAAGGCGGCATCAGACGCCTGCAAGACGATTTTCGCGTCGGCTATGCCAGCTTTTTTGAAGTGGAACTTCGCCAATTCCGGGTCATGCTTGAGCTGGGGCAACTCTTTATTGAAGTAGGGGTCTGTCTGCGGAATCGGATGATCGTTGCCGATGGCGCCGTAGCCTGCAAACAAAGTCTTCAACATCTGTTCGCGGTTCATGGCGTGTTTGAGCGCCAGCAACAGATCAGGATTGTTGAACGGTGCCTTGTCGGTGGTTGCCGCCATATCGACGAAATAGCCGGATGTCGCGCGTACAATGCCGAATTTCGCATTGGCTTGCAGCTTCGACACCGACTTCGGATCGGTGCGGTTAATAGCGTCAACCTGGCCGGAAATCAGTGCGTTCAGACGGGCGCTGGCGTCATTAATGACAGTAATTTCAACTGCATCAACATGTCCGCGGTTTGGCTTGTAATAGTCCGGGTTGCGCTTCATTGAAATGCGAACGCCTGGCTCAAACTTGGTCAACGCATAAGCGCCTGTGCCGATCAGAGTGGTCCAATCCTTGAAGCCATTTGGCACCATCAGAATGTGATAGTCTGTCAGCGCATAAGGGAAGTCGACATCGCCCGAATCGAGCGTGATTTCGATTTCGTTGGCATTTACCTTTTTAATGTCTTTGATCGGCTTCAGCTGCGATGCGCCGCCGGACTTGGAACCTTCGCCGCGATGCAGGTTCAGCGAATAGATCGCGTCATCGGCGTCAAATTCCTTGCCGTTGTGGAATTTCACGCCCTTGCGGAGTTTCAAGACCCAAGTTGCCGCGCCATTTTTTGGCTCAAGCGCTTCGGCAAGATCGGGGATTGGCTTGCCATCCTGACCCCATTCCACCAAACCGTTGCAAATTGAGTGGCCGGCGTCGATCATGACGGAGTCAGTATAAGAGCCGAGCTCAAGGCTGTCTGTCGTGCTGCCGCCGCCGAGGCCCAGACGCAAAGTCCCGCCCTTTTTTGGTGTTTCAGCGGCCTGCGTTTCAGAAATCATAGCCGAAATCATCGTGGAGGATGCGCCAAGCGCAGCAGCGCGGCCCATGAAATCGCGCCGGTTTATCTTGCCCAGCGCGTGCTGTACTTTGAGGTAATCAAGTTGGCTCATAAAAATCTCCCCTACTTCATCAAATGTATGCGAGTGCCTAAACCTCTTGGCATTAAAGCGCGAAAGCCGCGCCCTCAGTGCCTCAGGGTGTTGGCCCGCAGACTGTGCCCATGGTCGTCGCAAAAAGGTCTGTCTGTCAAACTGATTCTACCCCGGTCGCGCCGCTCAATATCGGCCTCATCCGCCCTGCCTCAATTTAGACATGTTTTAAAATGTCACAAATGTGCATCAATCGACCAGTCAAGCATACAAAACGACGCATGCGCCGCAGAATGACGTTAGGCCATGCCTTTTTTATGAGAGATTTCGCCGGCAATCTGCCAAGCGACTGCCGCCAAAACCAATACGCCGCCAACCATGGCGTAGCTGCCGGGATTTTCCGCAAACAGCAGCCAAACCCAAAGCGGCCCGAGCACGACTTCGATAAGGCCGATCAGGCTGGCTTTTGCAGATGGAATGAGGCGCGCACCAAGGTTGAAAAGCATCATTCCCAAGCCAATTGTGAGGGCGCCCAGCGCTGTAACCACAACTAGATCGGTTGCTCCGGGCACGCTGAGCGGTGCAAAACAAAGGCAGACGACCACGTTGGCCACAATGGACATCATATTGATGACAACGATGGAGCGGCCTTGATATTTGCGCAAAATCACAAGTTGCAGCCCAAATGTGATCGTCATGCTCAAGGAGAGCATATCGCCGAGCAATCGCCCTTTGCCAGCCGCGCCCGACACCATGATCAACACTCCGGTAAGCGCGAAAAGGCTAGCCGTCAGGGTTCTGCCGCTCACCTTTTCACGGGAAATCAGCCAGCCAAACAAGGCCGCCAGAAATGGGAGGGTCGCATAGACCACAAGAACGTCTGCCACAGTGGTGAGTGCCACCGCACTTACAAACGAAAACATTGCGACAGACCCGAGCGCAGCACAGAGGATGTCAATCCAACCTACGGCCTTGACTGCTTTCCAGGGGTTTGGTCCGTGCACAAAATACAGGATCGGCACAAAAACAACGAACGTGGTAATGCTGCGCCAGAGCTGAATGCTCCATATGTCCATATGCAGCATCCGTATCAGCACGCCGGAAAAACTCCACAGCAGGGCCGCCAACAAAACAAGCCAAACGCCGCGCGCGGACTGTTCGGCTGCCGCCGCTCCCTCTTGCGGCTGAGCCATCAGGCCTCGCTTTTTATTAGAACACGGGGCTGCGCGGAGATTTCGCTCCGGTCCTGTCGCGGCGAACGTCCAAAAAGGCTGCGATAGGCGCGCGATAAGCTAGATGCGGAGCCAAACCCGGTAGCAATCCCTATCTCCATCACGCTCATGCTTGTCTGGCGTAACAGATGCCTCGCGCGCCATAGGCGTAACTTCAGATAGTGATTGGTCGGCGTCTCGGACAAATATTTTTGAAACAGCCGCTCCAACTGCCGTCCTGAGACACCTGAAATCTGAACCAGATCGACCGTCGTCAGCGGGTCCTCCAGATGAGCCTCCATGGCTTTGACCACTTTTTCAAGACGCGGGTTGGCAAAGCCCAGTCGTGCCGGAACCTGCATCCGCTGCTGATTGTTCGACGAGCGGATACGGTCATGAATGAGCTGCTCGGAGACGTCAGCGGCCAATTTGTGGCTATGGCGGAGCGTGATCAGGTACAGCATCATGTCAATGGCCGCTGTACCTCCGGCGCAGGTGAAGGTCTTGCCGTGAATCTCGAAAAGCTCGTCCGAAACTTCGATATTCGGGAAATCCTCGCGGAAAGCCGGCACAGCTTCCCAATGCATGGTCACCCGGCCGGGATCGAGCAGTTCCGCAGCGGCAAGGATGTGTGTGCCAAGATCAACCGCGCCCAGCGAGGTTCCTTTGCGCGTCAGGCGGCGCAATTGACTGAATAGTGGCTTTGTCTCCACCCTCTGGGGCTCGAAACCGGCGCAAATGATCAGGGTCGGGATGGAATCAACAGCCTCAAGCGCCGCCTCGGTCATGATCGCCATGCCGTTTGAAGCAGTGACCGGCGCGCCGTCAAGCGAATAGGCATGCCATTCAAACAAGGTTTTCCCGGCGAGACGATTGGCGATCCGCATAGGTTCTATCAACGAGAACAACGCCATCATAGTGAAACGGGGCACCAGCAAAATGCCGACAACGAGGGGATCAGGCCCGGCTTTAGGGTGAAACATCGGCGGCTGCGACCTTCTTGCGCTTGATTTTCACTATGCGTGGCACGTCCCTAGAATGGGAAGCTACAAAAAACTGATGGCGATGCGCAAAAATCATTCGTTTCATTGCTCGTGCGCGGTGGCACAAGATTTCTGAATACTTCAGCTGCTTTGTGACGCGCGAACCCCGAAGCGGCATCCCCAGAAATGGAGCAATCTCATGAGTGACGGCATCACGCAACTCGCCCAGGATGTTTTGAAATCCGGAACTCTGACTGGTCTACCTCAGCACCTGTTCATTGATGGCAAGCCGGTCAAAGCCGCGTCGGGAAACCGCATGGAAACCTTTGACCCGGGTTCGGGGCGCGCCTTCGCCCAGTTCGATCTTGCAAATGCCGAAGACGTCAATCGCGCCGTGCAGTCATCGCATAAAGCGCTGATGGGCGCGTGGCGCATCACCAAACCGGCCGAGCGCAGCGCCATTCTATGCCGCATGGGCGCATTGATGCGCCGCGATCTTGCCCGCCTTTCTGTGGCCGAAACGCTCGATTCCGGCAAAACACTCAACGAAGCGCAGTGGGATGTTTTGGCGTCGGCCCGCATGTTCGAATATTATGGCGGTCTTGCGGATAAGCTGCAAGGCAGCACCATACCGCTCGGGCTGGACTATCTGTCTTATACGATAGCAGAGCCGGTCGGCGTGACAGCCCATATCATCCCTTGGAATTACCCGACTTCAACCATCGTGCGCGGCATAGCCCCGGCGCTCGCCGCCGGTTGTACCGTGGTCTGCAAACCGGCTGAAACCACACCGATGACAGCCTTGATGATTGCAGCGCTTTTGACTGAAGCCGGACTGCCGGACGGCGTCTGCAACATTATCACCGGCACAGGTCCTGAAGCCGGAGCAGCGCTGGTGGCTCACCCGCTGGTGCGGCACATCACATTCACCGGCTCTGTGCCCACAGGCATCGCCACGATGAAAAGTGCTGCCGACCATGTTGCAAGCGTCACTCTCGAACTTGGCGGCAAATCACCCATGGTTGTGCTCAACGATGCCGATATTGACGCCGCGGTTGAGGGCGCGCGCTGGGCCATTTACTCAAACGCCGGTCAGGTCTGCTCTGCGGGCTCGCGCCTTATTGTTGAGCGTAAAGTCCATGCTGAAATGGTCGAAAAATTCGCCAAAGCCTCCAAATCCTTGCGGGTAGGGCATGGATTGCGCAATCTCGATATTGGCGCCGTGAACTCACTTTTGCAGCTCGGCCGCATCGAAGCCAATGTCAATGATGCCAAGGCCCGCGGACTGTCGATTGCCGCTGGCGGATCCTCGGTGCATGACCCGCAGACGGGAAAAGGCTGGTTTTTCGAACCCACAATCATCGACGATGTGGGCCTGAATGATCGCCTCGTCCAAGAGGAGATTTTTGGCCCTGTCATGGTCGTTCAGGTTGTCGATTCCTATGAAGAAGCGGTTGAAGCGGCAAACTGCACGCAATTCGCTCTCGCAGCCGGAATTTACACCAAAGATGTCACAAAAGCGCTGCGCTTCGCCCGCGATGTCGATGCCGGTCAGGTCTATATCAACGAATATTATGCTGGCGGAATTGAGGTGCCCTTTGGCGGCAACCGAAATTCCGGTTTCGGGCGCGAGAAAGGCCTTGACGGCGTGAAAGCCTATCTGCGGACAAAGGCGGTGACAGCCCGCTTGTAAAAATTCACCCGGGTTTTGAGTGGATACTGGATTTGGCGTGAATAGATGTGTGTTGATGAAAAATTCATATTTTATGACGGTGCGGGAATGATATCTTACCTCTCAACGCAAGTAGTGATTCGAAAAAGTGTACGGGTTGGGGGTTACAATTGGGCGGCAAGGATACGACAAGTGATGTGGTTGCAGGCCTGCAACCCGGCTCGGGCGAATCCGACAGTCTCGCTCTGATCGAAATTTCGGGGCGCATCAAGTGGTTCGATGTTTCCAAAGGCTATGGCTTTATCGTGCCGGACACTCCGGGGATGGCCGATGTTCTGCTCCACGTGACCATCGTGCGCCGGGATGGCTTTCAGAGCGTTGCAGAGGGTGCGCGCATCGTTTGTGAGGTGCATCAGCGCCACAAGGGCTATCAGGTATTCCGGGTGATTTCGATAGACGAGTCGACAGCCATTCATCCTTCCCTGACGCAGGCCCCTCGCACCCATGTTCAGGTTGTTCCCACCGGCGGTTTTGAAATAGCGGTCGTAAAGTGGTTTAACCGCACCAAGGGTTTCGGCTTTGTCACCCGCGGCGAAGGCACCGAAGACGTGTTTATCCACATGGAAACGCTGCGTAAGTTTGGCATCGCAGAACTCAAGCCCGGCGACGGTGTTCTCGTGCGTTTCGGGGATGGCAAAAACGGCCTCATGGCCTCGGAAGTTCGCCTGCTCGATGGCAGCAAGCTGCCGTCGTCGCACTAACGCTTCCTCACCTTCCGCGATCTCAGGTATTTTGACAAAATGCCGCGCACAAGCGTTTGTCTTTTGACATGACGCCCGCCCATGCTATGTGCCAATGCCAACTCTAGGCAAGCGGACGGCACAAGTGCCCGCATGTCAGAAATTTTCCCGGGCCCAACGGCGCCCGTCAGGAGTAGGCAATGTCTGTCCCATATTCATCAAGCAAAATCCTTAGGCCTACATTTACAGAGGCGCTGGCTTTTGACGACGTGCTGCTCAAGCCCGGCCATTCCCA
>JANXSV010000165.1 GCA_025356505.1 Methylovirgula sp. | reverse complement strand
ACCACCACATCGGACGTGGTGACCTATCCGATGCGCAACACCGCGCCGGAACAACCCTAAGCCGAGCCTTGGCCCCTGCGCCAGGCGTGATCAAAAACCTTGCGCACAAAAGCTTGCACACTCAACCTTGCGCAATCTGGTTTGCCAGTATATCTGCAACGCATAACTTGGTTGGGGCCGGTAGCTCAATGGTTAGAGCCGGCCGCTCATAACGGTCTGGTTGGGGGTTCAAGTCCCTCCCGGCCCACCAGTATGCTCAACGCATCCCTATAAATCTCTGCTGGCTTGCCCGCAAAGCTCTGCTCGCTTGCCCGCAAAGCGGCGCCCCTGCTAGGGTTACGGCAATCAAATTAAGGGAAGGAACAACCATGGAGCCGATGCGAGAAACCCTGCGGTGGTATGGCCCAGACGATCCGGTTTCCCTCGATCATGTCAAGCAGACCGGCGCAACCGAGGTTGTCTCGGCGCTCCACCATATCTATGACGGCTCCTCGTGGTCGGACGCAGCTATCGCGAGCCAAAAGGCCATTGTCGAAAGCGCCGGGTTGAAATGGCGCGTGGTCGAGAGCATCCCCGTCCACAATCAGATCAAGATCGCCGGGCCGCGGCGCGCGCAGTTCATCGCGTCTTATAAGGACACGATCCGCGCGCTTGCCCGCCAGGGCATCACCACAATCTGCTATAATTTTATGCCGGTGGTCGACTGGACCCGTACCGACCTGACCTATCCTATGGCCTCAACCGGGTTTGCACTGCGGTTCGATGCTGTGGATTTCGCGGCCTACGATCTCTTCGTGTTGAAGCGGCCGCGTGTCGAGCAGGATTACACCCCCGTCCAGATCGCCAGCGCGCAACTGCGGCTACAGCAGCTCACCGAGGCTGATGTCAGCCGCATTGAGCGGGTTCTGATCGCAGGTCTGCCTGCAACCGAACGCAAATTTGACCGTGCCGGTTTTCTGAACGCGCTGCGCGATTATGATGGCATTTCCGCTGATGATCTGCGTGCCAACCTCAATGCCTTTCTCAACGAGATTGTGCCGGTGGCGCAGGAAAGCGGTGTGCAGCTTTGTATTCATCCGGATGACCCGCCGTTCAGCCTCTATGGCCTGCCGCGCGTTGTCTCGACAGCGGCGGACATTCGCGCAATTTTTGCCGCACCTGATATGATCGCCAACGGGCTCACCTTCTGCACAGGCTCCTTTGGCGCGCGCGCCGATAATGATCTTGTGGCGATGGTGCAGGAGTTCGGCCCGCGCATCCATTTTGTGCACCTGCGCAATGTGACGCGCGAAACCGATGGTTCATTCCACGAATCCGATCATCTGGGCGGCTCTACAAATATGCCCGCCGTGGTCATCGCCTTGATGCAGGAGCAACAGCGGCGCAAAGCGCAAGGCCGGGCTGATTGGCAATTGCCGATGCGCCCCGACCACGGCCATTTATTGGCGGATGATATTGGCAAAACCCGCATCAACCCCGGCTATTCGCTCATCGGACGCTTGAAGGGGCTGGCCGAACTGCGCGGCGTTATGCACGGCGTCCGCGAGATGGCTGCACTCCACAGCGCCTCGCGGTAGCGCGGTCACAGCAAAGGAATAACATCCACCGCTTGGCTGGTTTCCTGCGAGCCTGCAGCGCGGAAAATACCCTTGATCGGCGCAACATCGGAATAATCGCGCCCGCGCCCGATGACGATGTGGTCCTGCCCCACCAAAGTCGCGTTGGTCGGGTCAAACTCGACCCAGCCAGCCTCAAAGCCACACCAAGCCTGAACCCAAGCATGCATGGCGTCGGCACCCTCCAGCCTCGGCTTGCCCGGCGGCGGCACAGTACGTAGAAATCCGCTGACATAGCCTGCCGGTATTCCGAGCGAACGCAGGCAGCAAATCATAATATGCGAAAAATCCTGACATACGCCGTGGCGATTTTCAAAAGCCTCGTCCATGGGCGTATCAACTTCGGTGGCGTCCGGATCGAATTTCATATCATTATTCAGCGCCATGGTGATGCGCGAAACCGCCTCTTGGCTGGTCATCTGCGAGGACACGATGCCCCGCGCATAATCCGCCACGGCCTGGCTTTTCGGCACCAGCGGCGATACGCCCAGAAAATGGTGTGGCGCGCGCGCGTCAATGCCCTTGTAATGCCGGATTTCATCGCCCAGCGCGCTCAGGGGCGGCGACATATCAAAGCTGGGGATAGAGGCGAGCCGGTTGACCCGCGCAGTGAGCGTAAAACTGAGCGCCGGATTCGGCCCGCCGCAGGTAGTGTACGTGGTCTGGGTGCCAAAAAAGTCTACCCTGTCGACACGCTCATCCGCGCGCGGTGAAACTTCAAGGAGGCCCGCCACCAGCCGTTGTTCAGCCTCGATGTCGGCTGGCATCAAGCGCAAAATATGCCGCCCGCCCAAGGCCGCAGGTTTGTATTTATATTTCAAGGTCAGCTTGATGTCGTAAAACATGGCCTATTTCAGATAGCTTTCTGTGAACAGGTTCGAGAGCTGTTCGATGCGTTTTGCAAGGTCGAGAAGCGCCTTCGTATCAAGCGCCTCCGGTGTCTTGATGGCCAGATCTGTATGCAGCGCGAGCGTCGCTTTTGAAAGCGGCGACATCGGCCCATAGGCGGAATTTTCCGACAAAAAGTGTACGTGATCGCGAATTTCGGTGAGCTGATATAGCACAGAGCGCGGGTTCATCACGTCGAGCGCCAGCAAATCTATCACCGTATCGCGGCTTGTGGATACGGAATAGCGCCTGCGATGGGACATGCTGCTGTCCGCCACATCCACGACCAAATCCAGCGCATTTTCCGGCGCATCCTTATCCGCCATGCTGGCAAGCGCCATCGCCATTGCCGCCGCCCGCTCGATGGAGCGGCCAATGATCAGAAAGCGCCAACCCAAAAACCGGTACATGTTTTCATGCACCAGCCCGGAAAACCCGGTGATCTTGCGCAATAACACGCCCATGGCACGGGCGCTATCATCGCCGGGCACAAGCATCTCAGCCATGCGGCGTGCGCTTTTGGTCAAATCGTTCAGCGCCATCCAGCCGTCGATGGAAAAACGATCGCGCACTTTGCTGGCGCTGCGCACTGCCGAACTCAAGCAGTGCAGCAAGGTTTCCGGCACACCCTCGTCAAGGTCAATTTTGTACGGCTTGAGATAGGTTTCAAGATATTTGAGCAGCGGCGTGTCGGGTGTTCCGCTCTCTTCAAGCCGAATGTGATAAGCGCGCAAAAGCCGCATATAACCTTCGGCACGTTCGATATAGCGCCCCAGCCAAAACAAATTGTCAGCTGCGCGGCTTGGCAGAGCGCCAGAATCCGGCCGCACATAGGGCGCGCTTGACGCGGGGAGCATGGTGACTGTTTCAACCGGATGCTCGCTGACCACCCACACATCGGCCACCGAGCCGCCCTGTTGCATGGCGATTGCCGTCGCATCCTGAGTTTTTCCGATACGGGCATAGCCACCCGGCATGACTTGCCAGCCGGAAGCCGTGCGCGCCAAAAACACCCGGATTGAAACAGGCCGGGGCTGCATACGCCCATCGATATAAGCGGGCGTGGTGGAAAGAGTCACTGCCTCTTGCCCGACAAGGGTCTGGGCATTGGTCTTAATCCAGTCCTCAACGGACCCTGTCGCCTCGCCGCGAAACGTGCCGCCAAGCGCCGATTGCGCATCGACATCAAATGGAAGTTTGGTGGACAAGGCCGGGCTGATCAACATGCGCTTGGCATTGGCGATCACGTAATTGCGCTCTTTTTCCTGACCGCACCACCATGTCGCAACATTTGGCATCGCCAGCGGCTCCCCGCGTAAGCTGCGGCAGATGCGCGGCAAAAACGCCAGAAGAGCCCGCATTTCCAGCACACCGCTGCCCAGCGCATTGACCAGGGACACCGTGCCGGAGCGCAAGGCGTTTAGCAGGCCCGGCGTACCGAGCGACGATTCTTCATTGAGTTCAAGCGGGTCGGCAAAGGCCGAATCGAGCCTGCGCCACAGCACACTCACCGGCCTCAATCCGCCCACGGTGCGCACTTGCACCTTGCCGTCCTGCACTGTCAGATCCTCGCCCTCAAGCAGCATGAACCCGAGATAGCGCGCAATATAGGCATGTTCGTAATATGTATCGTTCAGGGGCCCGGGCGTTAGCACCGCAACGCCGCTCGACCCATCCTGCCGCATACCCTGCAATTCATCGCGGAAAGCCCTGAAGAAGCCCGCCAGCCGGTGCACATTGGCTTTGGAGTAAAAGTCCGTGAACATACGCGCCGTAGCCACGCGGTTTTCAAGCGCAAAACCTGAACCTGAGGGCGCTTGTGTACGGTCTCCCAGCACCCACCACTGGCCGTTTGGCCCCCGCCCGATTTCAAAAGCAATAAACTGCAGAAAGTGCCCCGACGCGGGCTTAACCCCGACAAGAGGCCGCAACCATTCGCTGCTGTTGGCGATGAGAGCGGGCGGCAGCTGGCCGCTTGCCACGAGCGTGTTGGGCCCGTAAAGGTCGGCCATCACCGCTTCAAGCAGTTCGGCGCGCTGCACCAGCGCCGTCGTGATGCCGTTCCATTCGCTTTCAGCGATCAGCACCGGAATTGAGCTCAACGGCCAAGCCCGGTCAACTGAACCTGTCTGGCCATATTGCCGGAAAAACACCCCGGCATCACGCAAATATTGATCGCCCCGGGCGATCCGGCGTTCAATATCGCCCGCAGGCAGAGCTGTGAGGAACTTGATAAAATTCTGCCACACCGGACGCACATTACCGCTGGCGTCCATCAGTTCATCGGCGACCCCGGCGGGAGGCGCATAGCCTGCCAGAGGGTCTGCGTATTGCGCCTGCCCCGGTTTGTTCAACCTGTTCGGCACATTACAGCCCCGGCTTGCGGCGCAAATCGAGCGTCAGGGGGAATTCAGGGTGTGGCACTTCCGGCAAAGGCATGTAGCTTCCTGAATTGTGACCGTGCGGCATAAATCTGGCAAGACGACGCGCCTCGGCCTCGTTACCGTTCACTGGGAACGTATCATAAGAGCGCCCGCCGGGATGAGCAACATGATAAATGCAGCCTCCAAGCGCTTTGCCCGTCCAGCTATCGAAAATATCGAAGGTGAGCGGTGCATCCACCTGCAAAACCGGATGCAACGACAACGACGGCTGCCACGCCTTATAGCGCACCGCGCCCACGCTCACGCCGCTGGTTTGGGTTTTTTGCAAAGGAACACGGCGCTTGTTGCAGGTGACAATGTAGCGTTCGGGATTTGTGGTGGTGAGTTTGACTTGCAGGCGTTCAACCGAACTATCGGTATAACGCACTGTGCCGCCGATGGCTCCGGTTTCGCCCAACACGTGCCACGGCTCCAACGCCTGCCTCAGTTCGAGATGGACACCTTCGAAGGTAACCTCGCCGCAGAACGGAAACCGGAACTCGCATTGCGCTTCAAACCACTCGGACCGCATCGCAAAACCGTGATCGCCAAGGTCAGCGAGCACATCTTTCAAATCCTCCCACAGGAAATGCGGCAGCATAAACCGGTCGTGCAGCGTCGTGCCCCAGCGGGTGAGATTGCCCGAAACGGGGCTCTGCCACATCCGCGCGACGATCGCGCGGATAAGCACCATCTGCGCCAGCGCCATGCGCGGATGCGGCGGCATTTCGAAGCCCCGAAATTCAACCAAGCCCAGTCGACCCGTCGGCCCGTCCGGCGAATAGAGTTTGTCGATGCAAATTTCGGCACGGTGCGTATTGCCCGTGACATCGATCAGCAGATTGCGCAGCAGACGGTCAACGAGCCATGGCGCCGGAGCCATGCCCTGCCCCGGGTGCGGGATCTGATCAAGCGCCATTTCCAGTTCGTAGAGGCTATCGTGCCGCGCTTCATCGATACGCGGCGCTTGGCTGGTCGGGCCGATGAACATCCCGGCGAACAGATAGGAAAGGCTCGGGTGGCGCTGCCAATGCAAAATAAGGCTGCGCAGCAAATCCGGACGCCGCAAAAACGGACTGTCCAGCGTTGTGGCGCCGCCCACCACGATATGATTGCCGCCGCCCGTGCCGGTGTGGCGGCCATCGAGCATGAATTTGTCGGCACCAAGCCGCGTCTGCCGCGCTTCCTCGTAAACCGCTTCGGTGATCGCCACCATATCGGCCCAGCTTTTGGCAGGGTGGATATTGACCTCGATCACACCCGGATCCGGCGCAACGCGAATGACATTCATCCGCGGATCATGCGGGGGGGCATAGCCTTCAATATGCACCGGCAGGCCGAGCTTTTTCGCGGCAATTTCTGCCGCTGCGACCAGTTCAAGATAGTCGTCAATTTTCTCGACAGGCGGCATGAACACGCAGAGCCGTCCATCCCGAGGCTCAACCGACATGGCTGTCCGGGTGGCATTATCCTCGTCGCCCACCGTCTGCTCGTTTTGTTCCTGCGCCGCGGTTCCGGCTGTAAAATGCGCTGCTTCCAGCGGTCGCAATGCGCCGCCGTCATGACGGGGCGAAAAGTCCGGCAATGGCTCACGCGCGATTGTCGGGTCCATCTGGTGCACATAGGGATATTGCGCCGGCGGGATATAGGGCAGGCCAGCCAAAGGCAGGCGGTAGCCCACGGGACTGTCTCCCGGCACAAGAAACACATGGCTGCGGCGGGTTTTCCATTTTTCCGAGCGCCAGCGCAGGCCGGTTGCCTGAGACTGCCAGCGCTGGATGGGCAGGATAAAACCCGAAGGCTGCGTCAGGCCGCGTTCAAACACCCGCGCAATCCGGTTACGTTCCTCGGCATGTTCAAGCTTGGAATTTTCCGGAGTGACATTTTCCGGCAGATTGGCTTCTTTCAAAATCCATTGCGCCGGATCTTCAAATGCCGGAGTGACCATATCAGGCGCGACGTCTAGCTGCTGCGCAATGGTCTTGAGTAGCGCTTCCGCCTCGTTGGGCCCAACTTTACCGTCCGCGCCCTCCTTGGCGATAAGCCCGGCATCGTTCCAGATCGGCTTGCCGTCCGACCGCCAATACAGCGAAAATGTCCAACGCGGCAAAGTCTCGCCCGGATACCATTTGCCTTGGCCGTAATGCAGGAAGCCGCCCGGGGCAAATTGGTCGCGCAGGCGGCGGATGAGTTCATCGGCCAACACGCGTTTGGTTGGACCCACTGCGGCAGAATTCCACTCTGCCGCCTCGAAATCATCAATCGAAACGAATGTCGGCTCACCGCCCATGGTCAAGCGCACATCGCCTGCACTCAAGGCCTGATCAATCTTGCCGCCAAGCGCATTCAGCGCACTCCACGACTCGTCCGAAAACGGCTTGGTGATGCGCGGATGTTCGGCCACGCGGGTGACCGTCATTTCAAAGCCAAACTCGACATTGGCGGAACTTGCCATGCCCGATATTGGTGCCGCGTTGCGATAATGCGGCGTTGCAGCCAGCGGAATATGGCTCTCGCCTGCAAGCAGACCGGACGTCGGGTCAAGGCCAATCCAACCCGCGCCGGGGAGATAAACCTCAACCCAAGCATGCAGATCGGTAAAATCATGTTGTGTGCCGGAAGGGCCGTCGAGCGCCTTCACATCCGGCTTAAGCTGGATCAGATAGCCGGAGACAAACCGCGCCGCAAAACCGAAATGACGTAGCGCCTGCACCAGCAGCCAGCTTGAATCGCGGCACGACCCCGTACCCGCGGTAAAAGTCTGCTCGGGGCTTTGCACGCCAGGCTCCATGCGGATGACATAGCCCACAGAGCCGGAAACCTGCGCGTTGAGATTGACGACAAAATCAACGGTGCGCACCGGATGCGTTGGAACCTTGGCAAGAAAATCCTGAAACAGCGGGCCGATCGGCTCTGCCTGGCGGTAAATGCCCAAATCTTCAGCGACATCGGCAGGATATTCAAAGGGCCAGTTTTCCGCCTCCGGCTCCACGAAGAAATCAAACGGATTGTACACCGTCATATCTGCAACAAGATCAACCTCGATCTTGAATTCGAGCACCGGCTCCGGGAATACATAGCGCGCCAACCAGTTGCCATAAGGGTCTTGCTGGTAATTGACGAAATGGTTTGCCGGCGAAACCTTTAAAGCGTGGGAGATAACCCGTGTGCGGCTGTGCGGTGCAGGGCGTAGCCTGATCACCTGCGGGCCTAAGATAACTGGACGATCATATTTATAGTGGGTCAGGTGGTAAATGCTGGCTTTTATCGACATGAAATCCGCACGTTATTGAACACTTCTGAGTCACAGTGTTTCACAAAATATCGCACCGCACTATGTCTTTCCCCGCGCACTATGCCTACATTTTAGGCATATCCAGTGCGCCCCGGCGGTATCATCCGGATGCTAAAGCATGGCCGCGATGGCGTCCTCAATCATGTCCATTGTGTAAGGTTTGCACAAAATGGCAGTTTTCGCGTCCAGCGTAACGCCGGGAAGGTGGCTATGCCCGCTTGCAAAAATCACCGGCAGCTGCGGCATCGCTTCACGTATCCTTGCGCACAGATCAATGCCCGAAATGTCTGGCAAGCCAACATCGGTGATCAAAATATCCACGCTATTCTGCTCGAATAATTCAAGCGCCTGCGCGCCATTTGCAGCCTCCAGCGTCTTGTGGCCGAAGTCTTCCAGAATATCGGCCAGATTCATCCGGATGAGTTCATCATCCTCGCACAAGAGGATGGTCAAGCTGTGCGGGCGCTTCGCGTCTTCTGGGTTGGATATTTTGGCCGCTCCCAACACCGAGCGCAACTTCCGCGCCAGAACATCATGTCCATAGGGCTTTGCCAGAAATTCAATTCCCGCCTGCAGCCTGCCGGAGTGAACGATAGAGCCTTCAGTATAGCCGGATGTAAATATAATCTTTATGTCAGGCATGAGTTGGAGCGCCCGCTGCACCATCTGTTCCAGCTTGACCGGCCCAGGCATCATCACGTCTGACAAAATCAAATCTATCGGCAGGCCGCTTTCGATGATGCCGATTGCGCTCAAAGCATCTCTCGCCTTGAGAACCTTGTAGCCCAGTTCGCTGAGCAGCGCCACGACGGTGCCTCGCACAGCATCATCATCTTCAACCACAAGAATGGTTTCGGTGCCGCCTGAAACCGCGGATTCGTCCTGTTCGGCAAGCATATCTTCAACTTCCTGCGAGCTTGGCAAATACAGCCGCACGCTCGTGCCCTCGCCTTGCTCGCTATAAATCCGCACGTGCCCGCCTGATTGTTTGACAAAGCCATAGACCATCGACAAGCCAAGGCCGCTGCCTTTTCCCTGCGCTTTGGTGGTGAAAAACGGGTCAAACACCTTGGTCAGCGTTTCTTTGGACATGCCTTGCCCTGTGTCTGTCACACTTACCACGACATAGGCCCCGGGCTGAATGTCCGAATGAACCGCCTTTGAGTCATCATTCAGCACAAAATTAAACGCCTCAATGGTCAGTGTCCCGGCCCCTTCCATCGCATCGCGCGCATTTATGGCGAGGTTAAGAATCGCACTTTCCAAATTGAGCGGGTCAATCAAACAATTGCCGATGCCCTCATGCACAATGGTTTTGATATCGATGGCGGCCCCTGCCATGCGTCGCAACATGTCTTCCATCAGGGTGAGCACCCGGCCCATATTGACAACTTTGGGGGCCAGAGCCTGCCGGCGCCCGAAAGCCAGAAGCTGCGAGGCAAGATGCGCGCCGCGCTCCACACCCTTTCTGGCATTTGTCGCAAGCTTGGCGGCCTGCGGTTGCGCTGCAAGTTGTCTCTCCAACATCTGAATATTGCCGCCGATCACCTGCAGCAAATTATTGAAATCATGAGCGATACCGCCGGTGAGATTTCCAATTGCCTCCATCTTCTGCGCCTGACGCAGAACTTCCTGTGTTTGCAGCAGTTCGGCTGTGCGGGCTTCAACGCGTGCCTCCAAATCGACAGCCAGCGCGGCCAGTTCGCGTTCCGCCTGCTTCTGCGCTTCGATGTCGGTGTTGCTGCCAATCCAATAGGAGATGTGGCCATGCTCGTCCCGGATCGGAGTCGCGCGGGTGATGAACCAGCGGTAGACACCGTCGCTGCGGCGAAGCCGGAATTCGGTCTCATAAAGCGAGCCTGTTTTGAGCGCAGCCGCCCAGGCGGCCGATGCAGCTGCCACATCCTCCGGATGGACGTTATTCACCCAATTTGCGCCCAGCATATGCTCATCGCCAACCGCGAAGTAGTCGTAAATCCGTCCGTTGCACCAGTTGAGCAAGCCGTCCGGGGTTGCAGTCCACAGCTGATTGGTCATGGACTGCGCCAAGGTGCGAAACCGCTCTTCGGCAAGTTTGAGCGCGGCATCCGAATGTTTGCGCTCTGTGATATCAGTGACAGTGCCAACGAAACGGCGCACTGCCACGCCATCGGCTGAAATAACCCTGCCTCGGCGCGCCAGCCACCTCACTTCACCGCTCTCAGGACAGATGCGGCGGTATTCCACATATTCAAGCGGATTATCCTGGCCAATTTTGAAGGTGCCCGCCTTCATCTGATCCTCAGGGTGCAACAGGCCAACCAGCATAGTGTCCGTCACTTCAACATTTGGCTTGATGCCCCAGATACGCCGGTACTCGTCCGAAACGTCCAGCGTGCCTTTATCAAGATACCACTCAAATGTGCCGACACCGCCGGCTTCCTGCGCAAAATTTAACCGCTGTTCAACGCGCACACGCTCAGTTGTATCCTTGATTATCGCAAGCACAGCACAGCACGCGCCGTTTTCATCCATAACGGGGCTGTAATCGTGATTGAGCCAAAACTCTTGCACCTTGCCCGCGCGCTCGAGCATTGCGGCTTTGTCCCGCACGGCGACAGAGCGTTTACGAGGTTTTTCCACATTTCGCGCCCTTCATGCACGAGGTGGTGGGAGCGGTTTTTTCTGGAACGCCTGTCGCCGTGCGGGACAAAGCCGCAATGCTCGAGCGCGCGGGCAAGGTGCAAGAGTTTTGGCTCAATCACGATTA
>JANXSV010000155.1 GCA_025356505.1 Methylovirgula sp. | reverse complement strand
TCGATTCGATCACCTATAAATTGCTAAAATCCGGCGCATGAGCAAAACCCGCTTGCTTTTTTGCCGCACTCCGGCTTAAAGACAGGCACACGCGTTTAGCGCGGGCGATTAGCTCAGTTGGTAGAGCGTCTCGTTTACACCGAGAATGTCGGCAGTTCGAGCCTGTCATCGCCCACCATATGTTTCACTTACTTTGCAGGGTTTGCTGGATTTTGCTGTAACCTGCGGGGGAAGAAAGTGGCATACACCTTATTTTCGACCGGAGTCTAACAACTCCCACTCTGTCATTGGCGACACCTGCGGGTAATCTGCTTTGTTGAAGCGGCCCACGACAACGCGCCGAGTCTCTGGGTTCTCGAAATAAACATAAACGAGGGCTCGGCTATCGTATCCTCAACTATATAGCATTCGGAAGCTAGCCGGATTTTTAGTATCGTAGCAAACATGTCGATTTTCAATCATTACCAATTAATTTCTATGACTGGCACCTCAGCCTTACGAGTGTACCGTGCTGCGTCGAGAGGAAACCGATGCTACGGAAAATAACAGAAAAAGACACAGATCATGTTTAATAGCTCCCTAGATTCTGCAAATTTGTGGTTCGACCGCTCTAACCTAGCTCTTATTGTGGGAGCTGTGCTCGTATTGTTAGGAACCTTTGGTGTTTGGAAGATGGGCGGACTTAAGGAAAAATATGCTGACGAGCGAATAAGTTTTAATGAAAATGAGACGGCAAGAGCCAAACTTGCTGCTGCAGAGGCCAATGAAAACGCAGAAATTGTTCGCAGAGCCAATCTGTTACTGCAATCTGACCTCGAGCGGGAGAGAACAGCAAGGCTAAAAATAGAGAGCAAGATAGCGCCTAGGCACCTGAGCTCTGAAGAAACCAAGATCATCGCCGACGCGATCAGGCCGTTTGCAGGTCAGGCAGTCAGGATAACCATACCGCTTGGCAATGTCGAAGCACGGACATACGCGGAAGATTTCGTTCAAGCTTTTCGACTGGCAGGGTGGGACCCGGGAGATAGTGACGTAATACCTCAGTCGGGGTATAGTGAAGCTATAATTGGGGTTTTACTTTTAGCAAGCGAATTGGATAGAGAAGACCCTCCTGCGAGCATCATCCGATTACTCGATGCGCTCAAAGGTCTCGGGATCCTAAAAATGGGAGACATAGACCGCAATCTCGAAAAAGGCAGTATCGTTCTGGCCATTGGATCTAAACCTCTCTAAGGCTGAGCTTCCGGTGGGGGCTGGAGTGTTATCCTCGTCGTGTCCGCGTCCACCCATTCCCGCAAGTCCTAGGCTGTGAATTCCGCGATATCCACAGGTGACGAGTTACCAAATATGCCTCATGATACCCGAGGGAGACATGATGCACACTCACTTTTTCAAGAACATTCAGGGTTGGTTCGACTACTCTGATCTCTATAGCGTCGCTGTAAGAATAGCACCTTCGGATCGGGAGTCACATTTTGTCGAAATAGGCACGTGGCTTGGCCGAAGTGCGGCCTTCATGGCTGTAGAAATAGCCAATAGCGGCAAAAGCATCCGCTTCGATTGCGTCGACTCCTGGGAGGGAACGGGACTCCCTGGCGAATACGACGCCCAGAAAGACGTCGTCCAGAAGGGGCTTTTCGAGCAGTTTAGAGAAAACTTAAAACCAGCTGAAGCATTTTACACGGTTGAACGCGGAATGTCGCACGAGGTTGCCCAAAGATATCCCGATAAATCGCTGGATTTTGTTTTCCTTGACGCGGGCCATGCCTACGACGCCGTGTCTGCAGACCTGAATGCATGGCTGCCCAAAATGAAGGACGGCGCAATTATCGCCGGACACGATTTTTTCACTGCGCCGGAGGGTGTTGGCAAAGCTGTGAGGCAATTGGTGCCCGGCTTCTCGACAGCTGGCAGTTGCTGGTACGTCAAGATCAGTGGAGGCTCGACTTCGGAGTTTGAACATTTGATGGCTCGCTACAGGCAAGAAAACGAGACTCTCCTTCAGAATCTCAAGCGCAAACTTGGCCTTTCGCGCGGCGGGCCCATGGCAACGAGCCGATAGGCGCCGGGCTCCCACTCCTCACTTCTTCATTCCATAAACCTGCTCAGGCCCGGGAAAGGTGCGGGCGCGCACCTCGGCGGCATATTCCACAATCGCGCCCTTGATATGGTCGCCGAGCGCGCCGTATTTCTTGACAAATTTCGGCACCCTTTCCGAGAGGCCGAGCATATCCTCTAAGACCAGAATTTGCCCGTCACATGCGGCTGATGCGCCGATGCCTATGGTTGGGGCGGTTATCTCCCGCGTGATCTTGGCGGCGAGGGGCTCAGCCACCGCTTCCACGACAACGGCAAATGCCCCCGCATCTGATACGGATTTGGCATCATCAATGAACTTCTGCCACTGAGCTTCTTCCCGCCCCACGGCGCGGAACGACCCCAGCGTATTGATGCTCTGCGGCGTCATGCCGATATGCGCCATCACCGGGACGCCGCGCTCCACCATGAACCGGATTGTGTCCGCCATGTGCGCGCCGCCTTCCAGCTTGATGGCTCCGCAATGGGTTTCTTTCAATACACGGGCACAGTTCCGAAACGCCTGTTCGCGGCTTTCTTCATACGAGCCAAAAGGCATGTCCACCACCACGAGCGATTGTGTTGAACCGCGCATCACCGCGTGTCCTTGCAAAATCATCATGTCGAGGGTCACCGGAACCGTGGTTTCCAGCCCGTGCATAACCATGCCAAGGCTATCACCAACGAGAATCACATCTGCAAGCCCGTCAACCATCCGCGCCGTATGCGCGTGATAGGCCGTGAGCGCCACAATCGGCGTGCCG
>JANXSV010000102.1 GCA_025356505.1 Methylovirgula sp. | reverse complement strand
TGATGTCTTCTGCGAGCGAGCTTGGCGACCCGAGGCGTTGCAGGTAAGAATTGAGGCGTGGCGCAAAATAATCAAATAATACGATGAATGCATCGCGGTCGCGGCGTTGCGCAACGGCAATGACAAGCTTTATCTGATCTTGTGCGGTTAGACTCTGGCTCGAAATAGACTCTAAAAGCCTTGTTGATGGCCCAAGGCTGGCTTCACGTTTCGCACTATTATGCAGGTTGAAGCTGTCTGAAGAAAGGGCAAAGTTAACCCGCGATGTCGGAATCGCGTAAATTTGACCATTCAGGTGATTTTGGCCTGAATTATGTCTCAATTTTGGGTCGAGCTCGCCTGTGAGGCAAAGATTTTTTTTCCTGATGTTTATAGGTATGCTCACCACATGATTCGTCACACAAAATCTGCCTCGAGGTTTGCTGCCTCATCCAATGGTACTCCCGATTATACGGCTCGCGCTGCCGGAGGGGTACTTGTCGCAGTTCTGGCTTGTGCATTGTCCGTAGGAGGCTTCTCCCCGGCTGACGCAAAAACCAAAGCGCCTGCGAAAGTGAAGCCGGAAGCTGCCTCTCCAGCAGACGCAGGTGGCGGAAAGCCATTGCTGGCGGCTACTTTTGGCGATTGGGGTGCTTACACCACCATGAGCGGCAAAACAAAAGTGTGTTACGCGCTGGGACAGCCCAAAGAGCGGCTGCCTAATGGGTTGAAGCGGGATCCGGCGTTTTTGTTCATTTCGCGACGCACAGCGGAGGGCGTTAAAAATGAAATCTCATTCGGCATGGGTTTTGATCTGAAGGAAGGTACAACCGTCGGTACTGCTGAAGTGGGCAGCGCCAAAGTTGATCTGGTCGCCAAAGGCCCCAATGCCTGGGTCAAAAATCCGGCGGAGGAGACCACCTTGCTCGATGCCATGAAGAAAGGGTCGCGGCTGGTGGTCAAGGCGGCATCGAAAAAGAACAACGTTACGAGCGACAGCTATTCTCTTAACGGGTTGGCGCAGGCGTGGGAAAAAGTGTTGAAAGACTGCCCTTAAATACGGCCTAGGCCAGCAACTCAATTAGCGGCGCAATCAGGGGTTCATCCGCCGGTGGCATGGCGTAGCCGCGCAAATCGCGCGCCAAGACCCATTTCAGCGCCTGATTTTCCTGTGCCATGACGATCCCTTCCCAGCGGCGGCAGACATACAGCGGCATCAGAAGGTGAAAATCCGGATAGGCATGGCTGGTAAATGTGAGCGGTGCCAAACAGGCCTCTTTAACGTCAATCGCCAGCTCTTCACGAAGTTCACGGATAAGGGCCTGCTCGGGGCGCTCTCCAGCGTCAATCTTGCCGCCGGGAAATTCCCACAGCCCGGCGAGGGCCTTACCCTTTGGACGCTGAGCGATGAGAATGCGTTTGTCCGCATCGATCAGGGCGCAAGCGACGACTGTAAGTATTTTCATCGCTCTCTAACAGTCAACACTTTTGACGATCATTTGCCTGAAACGATGACTTTGACCGGGGAATCTTCCGTATCTTTGGCTGATATTGTGACGCTATCATAGATGGCGCCGCCCTCGGTGAAGAAGCTTTTGTCATTCTTCCACAGCACTTGCGTCGAAACGAAATAACGGCCCGGCGGCACATGATCGAATGTAAAATGGCCGCGTTCGTCGACTTTTGTGGTGCGGGTATAGTCAACGTAGCTTGGATCGGCAGGAACCTTCGGAATATCACGCGCGGAAACATATTTCTCGCCACCGTAGAGCTTGGCAAAGCGGCTACGCGCATAGTCCGATTGTGGAATGAGGCGCACCACTTCGCCGGACGCGTGTTTCAAGCCGCCGCTGTTTTCGCGCAAAAAGGCCTCACCCTCGATGACAGCGACGCCAGATTTTTTGATGAAAGACGCCTGCGCAGGATTGAATGCAACGTCTGAAACTTCAAGCGAGACTTGCGTCGGCTGGGTCGCTGGTGTGCAGGCGGCAAGAGGAACCGCCAGAGCCAGCACGAGAGAAAGGGCAATAAGTCGCATGTTCAGCTCCTGTAGTCGCCATTGATTTCAACATAGGCTTTGGTGAGATCGCAAGTCCATACGGTAGCAGAACCCCGTCCGATGCCAAGCTCGGCGTGAATAGAAATATTTTCCTGCTGCATTTTTGTTGAAACTTGGGCTTCGTTATAGTCGGGGACGCGTTCGCCATTGGCCGCGACGCGGATGCCGCCAAACGAGATCGAGAGCTTGTCACGCTCCGCTTTTTCACCCGCTTTGCCGACAGCCATGACCACACGGCCCCAGTTCGCGTCCTCGCCGGCAATGGCGGTCTTGACCAGCGGAGAGTTTGCGATTGAAAGGGCAATAACTTTTGCGGCCCGGGCGCTTTGAGCGCCTGACACTTTAACTTCGATGAATTTGCGCGCGCCTTCGCCATCCTTGACCACTTGATGGGCAAGATTCAGCAGTAATTTATTCAGCGCTCTTTTGAAACCGCTGAGCCGCATATCCTTTGCGGAAGAGATTTTGGGGCATCCGCGCGCATGAGCAGCACCGGTGGCAAAAAGCATCAATGTGTCGGATGTTGACGTATCGCTGTCGACCGTGATGGCGTTGAACGACAGTTTGACTGCTGCGCTCAGCATCGCCTGTAACGCAGGCGCGGCGATCGGCGCGTCCGTGAACACAAATGACAGCATGGTTGCCATGTCTGGCGCGATCATGCCCGCGCCTTTAGCGATGCCAGAGATGGTCACCAAAACACCATCGATTTTCGCGGTAAGCGTGGCCACTTTTGGAAAGGTATCTGTGGTCATGATGGCGCGGGCGGCATCGAGCATAGCGAGCGGCTGGGCCTTGGCTGCAAGCTCGCCCAAGATGCCGTCGAACTTACGCGCATCGAGCGGCTCGCCGATGACACCGGTGGAAGCCAGAAAGATTTCGCTCTGGCGCGCTCCGGTCGCCTTGGCAGCAATCTGCGCGGTCAACTGGACTGAGGCTAATCCGGCCTTGCCTGTGAAGGCGTTGGCGTTACCCGAATTCACCACGAGCGCCCGCGCTGTTCCACCGCTCAGATTTGCGCGGCACCAATCCACAGGCGCTGAAGGGCATTTGCTGCGCGTAAACACACCCGCAACGGTCGTGCCTTCATCCATCAGAGCAAGCAGAATATCTGTACGGCCCATATAGCGGATGCCACCCTCCCCAGTGGCAAAGCGCACGCCGTCTATTGCCGGGAGCTTTGGATAGGTTTTGGGTGCAAGCGGTGAGAGAGGAGCATCATGTGCCATACGTGCAGCTTTCTACTTGGCGGGCGCAGCGGGTTCGGCGGGGTTCGCGGCATCGGGCGGTGTAAGCTGCTTCAACAAATCAGCCGGTGTCGGCGTGTCGAAACGCTGAATTTTGATATCCTTATGCAGGCCTTGCACCAATTCTGCCTGTGCCTTTTGAATTGTGTACCGCTTGACCTGATCTTTTACCGTGTCGTAGGCAGGAAACGGCTTGGCCCGCTTTTCTTCGACTTTGATAATGTGCCAACCAAACTGACTTTTAACCGGCTCCGAAATTACGCCAGGCGCTGTTTCGAATGCGACTTTCGAAAATTCCGGCACCATTTTCTCTTTGGTGAAAAACCCCAGATCGCCACCTTTTGAGCCTTTGTCGGTGGAAAGTTCATCGGCCACCTTGGCGAAGTCCTCGCCGCCCTTGACGCGCTTCAACGCGGCCTTGGCTTCATCCTCGGTGGCGACAAGAATATGCCGGGCATGCACCTCCATGACATCCTTTTGGGCATTGGCGGCGTCGTCATAGACTTTCTTCATAGCGTCATCTGTGGCGGAGGATGTTGCCACTGCGGTCATTTTCGCTTCCATCAAGGCGCGCTGCTTGAGGTAGTTGAGGTGGCTGACGTAATCGGGGGTTTCTGTGAGCTTTTCTTTTTCGGCGGCACGTGCAACCAGCTTGGAGTCGATGAGGTAATCCATGACGTATTTAGTGCGGGTTTGCTCATCCGCATCTTTTGGCAACGTCGGCCCAAGATCCTGCATCGCAAAGTTCAGCTCCTCATCGGTGATGTCCATGCCATCAACAGTTGCGAGAACTTTGGCAAAAGCGGGCGCGCTCACGATAAGTGCCGAACATAGGCCGGCGGTGATCAGTGCGGTTTTGAGCAGGGCGAAACGAGAGGTCATTGCTACATCCTTTTTGAAGCCTGATCGATTTGCGTCGGCCGCAGTTTTGCCGACGAATCGTGGCGATGTGGTGTCGAAAAATTGAGCGCACATTCGCCGAATCTTTCGCCCAAGACAAGGCTAAACTCTTCGAAAGACTCCGGTCAAAACCGGAGTTTTATTGATTCGAAAGACTTCGGTCAGAACCGTAGTTTCATTGACAAGTCAGGGTGCTACACTTATCTCTCCCACGGCTCCTTCACGGCATATTTCGGCATGCCGCCGGAGCTCAGGCAGTATCTTGAAGCGGTGCTTTGCGGATTTGCGCATTGTAAGCGGCGCGCGGCGGCACCAGATAAGACTTTCAGGCTCTGGGCCGCAGTTGGATTTTTCTGCCAAAGAGATGGTGGAAGACGTTTTAGGTTAGGTGACAGTCTATGCTAGGTTCTATTGCACGTAAGATTTTTGGCACGGCCAATGATCGCCGGTTGAAATCCTACCGGCCGCGAATCGCCGCCATCAATGCTATGGAACCCGAACTTGCCGCGCTAAGTGATGCTGACCTACAAGCGCGCACGCAGATGTTCAAAGAGCAACTTGCTCAAGGTGCCAAGCTGGACGATCTGCTGGTTCCGGCCTTTGCCACGGTGCGTGAAGCTTCAAAGCGGGTTTTGGGCCAGCGCCATTTCGATGTGCAGCTTATTGGCGGCATGGTTTTGCACGAGGGCTCCATTGCCGAAATGCGCACGGGCGAGGGTAAAACCTTGGTGGCGACGCTGGCCACCTATCTGAACGCGCTGACTGGTAAAGGCGTGCATGTCGTCACTGTGAATGACTATCTTGCGCGGCGCGACTCAGAGTGGATGGGTCAGATTTACAATTTTCTGGGTCTGTCGGTGGGTATTATTGTTCACGGATTGGACGACGAGCAGCGTAAGGCTTCCTACGCCTGTGACATCACCTATGGCACCAACAATGAGTTCGGCTTCGATTATCTGCGCGATAATATGAAGTATGAGCTCGATCAGATGGCTCAGCGCGGGCACAATTACGCCATCGTCGATGAGGTGGATTCAATTCTGATCGACGAAGCCCGGACACCACTGATCATTTCCGGTCCGTCTGAAGACAAATCCGATCTCTATAATGCTGTCGATGCGATCATGCCGCATCTGGTCAAGGCAGACTACGATTATGACGAGAAGCAGCGTAGCGTGTCACTTACCGACGCCGGTAATGAGCACGTCGAAGAGATGTTGCGCGCGGCGGGCATTTTGAAAGAGGGCTCGCTCTACGAAGCCGGTAACTCAACGGTCGTGCATCACGTACAGCAGGCGCTGAAAGCGCATAATATGTTCACGCGCGATAAGGACTACATCGTCCAAAACGGCGAAGTGGTGATTATTGACGAATTCTCCGGCCGCATGATGCAGGGCCGTCGCTATTCGGAAGGGTTGCATCAAGCTATTGAAGCCAAGGAGCATGTTCAGGTTCAGCCTGAAAACGTCACTCTGGCTTCCATCACGTTCCAGAACTTCTTCCGGCTCTACGGCAAACTGTCCGGCATGACTGGCACCGCGCTTACTGAAGCGAACGAATTTCACGAGATTTACAAGCTTGAGGTTGTCGAAATTCCAACCAATGTGCTGGTTCAGCGCTTTGATGATGACGACGAGGTTTACCGGACGGCGGGAGAGAAATACAAAGCCGTGGTTCGCGAGGTCGAATCCGCGATCGAACGCAAACAGCCGGTACTTGTGGGTACGGCATCCATTGAAAAAAGCGAAGTCGTTTCGGATCTGCTTAAAGAAAAAGGCATTGCGCATCAGGTTCTAAATGCGCGTTACCATGAGCAGGAAGCGCAGATCATCGCAGACGCCGGTATTCCTGGCGCGGTGACAATTGCAACCAATATGGCTGGCCGCGGCACAGATATCAAATTGGGCGGCAATCTTGAGATGCACCTTTCCCAAGAAATAGAAAAGGCCGGTGAAGGCGTTGATGTTTCGGAGCTTCGGGCAAAGATTGAAGCCGAAATCGAGCGTAACCGCGCCGCCGTGTTAAAGGCCGAAGGGGTGATCGAACTTGAGCCGGCCAAGGGGTCTCGTCCCGCAAAAACCGTGACGCGGCCGGGCGGGCTGTACATCATCGGTACCGAGCGACACGAATCGCGGCGCATTGATAATCAGCTGCGCGGACGCTCAGGCCGTCAGGGCGATGCCGGGCGCTCGAAGTTCTTCCTGTCTTTGGAAGATGATTTGATGCGCATTTTCGGATCCGAGCGCATGGACAGCATGTTGCAGCGCCTCGGACTGAAACCGGATGAAGCCATCATCCATCCATGGATCAACAAGGCGCTGGAAAAAGCCCAACAAAAGGTGGAAGCGCGCAATTTTGATCAGCGTAAAAACGTTCTCAAATATGATGACGTGATGAATGATCAGCGCAAAGTGGTGTTTGAACAGCGCCGCGAGATGATGGCACAGGAGTCTCTCGAAGAGACGGTTGCCGATATGCGTTCTGAGACCATTGAAGATCTTGTGACCAAATTCATCCCCGCCGACGCCTATCCTGAAGCATGGGATGTGGCCGGGCTCCACGCGGGCGTGGTTGAAGCGCTCAACCTGGATTTGCCGATCGCTCATTGGGCAAAGGAAGAAGGCATTGCCGACGAGGAGCTGCGCGAGCGTATTCATAAGGCCGCCGATGAGGCCTATCTTGCCAATACGCAGAAAAACACTGTCGAAATTCAACGCTATGTTGAGAAGCAGGTGATTTTGCAGGTTCTGGATCATCTGTGGCGCGATCACCTCGTGACGCTGGATCACCTGCGTCAAGTTATCGGCTGGCGCGGTTATGCGCAGCGTGACCCTCTGAATGAATATAAGTCCGAAGCTTTCGAGCTGTTCAGCGCGCTGATCGTCAAGCTGCGTGAAACCGTTACGGCGCAGCTCATGCGGGTTCAGGTGCAGTTTCAGCAACCGGATATTCTGCCGCCAAGCGGCGAAGCGAATCACCTTGATGCGACCACGGGTGAGGAAGAAGAAACCAGCATCGCCGAAATTAACGCACGGATAGCCAGCGGTGCGTTTTCAGCTCAGCCGGTGTTAGCGGCGGAGCGTGACCCGCAAAATCCGGAGACATGGGGCAAGGTTGGCCGCAACGAGGATTGCCCTTGCGGCTCCGGCAAAAAGTACAAGCACTGCCACGGGGTATTAGCTTAATCGGCTCTGGATGAATCCGCTTGGGCTTAATCCTTGACGCAGATTGGTGTTTTGCGCCAAGACACCTTACGAAATATGATTTTTGCCTCAGGGCTATAAAGGGCTGAATTGCTATGGAAACGTTCACCAAGCTGACGGGAGTCGCGGCTCCGCTGAAAATCACCAATGTCGATACTGACATGATTATTCCGAAACAATATCTCAAAACCATCAAGCGCACCGGTTTGGGCAGCGGCCTGTTTGCCGAAATGCGGTATAATGAGGATGGGTCCGAGAACGCTGATTTCGTGCTCAATCAACCTGCCTATCGCAAGGCGCAGATCTTGGTTGCCGAGGATAATTTCGGTTGCGGTTCGTCACGCGAGCATGCGCCTTGGGCGCTGCTGGACTTTGGCATCCGTTGCGTGATCTCGACCAGTTTTGCCGATATTTTTTATAACAACTGTTTCAAGAATGGCATCTTGCCGATTGTTGTATCCAAGGCCGATCTTGCCAAGCTGATGGATGATGCTGAGCGCGGTGCTAATGCAACAGTGTCGATTGACCTCGAATCGCAGGAAATTCGCGGGCCGGATGGCGGCGTGATCTCTTTTGATGTGGATGCGTTCCGGAAACATTGCCTGATGAACGGGCTGGACGATATCGGCCTCACCATGGTGAAGGCGAAGTCTATCGACACGTTTGAAAGCGCGACCGCTGCGGCCCGCCCGTGGCTCTAGATGCGGCACGCCTGAACCCCAAGTCCGGCATAACAAAGCAGCTCGTCATTTTTCTGCACGGTTACGGTGCTGATGGCAATGACCTGATAGAGATAGGACGCCAGTGGCAGGCTTTGTTGCCGGATGCGGCTTTTGTTTCGCCGCATGCTCCCGAGCGCATGCCGATGGGCAGCGGCAGGCAATGGTTTGCGCTGACCATGCGCGACCCTGCGGAGCGTTGGCGCGGCGTCAACCATGCACAGCCCGGCCTCGAGGCCTTCATTGACGAGGAAATTGTCAAGGCGGGCGTGGCGGAGGCAAACTGCGCCTTGGTGGGTTTTTCTCAAGGCACCATGATGGCGCTGCACGTGGGTTTGCGCCGCAAGGTTCCGCTAGGGGCCATTCTTGGGTATTCCGGAGTTCTCATCGGGCCGGAACATCTTGAAGCTGACAGAGCCGGTTTGGGCGTGCCGCCGCCTGTTCTTCTGGTGCATGGCGATCAGGATCAGGTTATTCCTGTCGAGGCTTTGTATATGTCGTCGGAAAAACTGGCTGAGCACAATATTCCCGTGCAGTGGCATATGTCGTCACAGCTTGGACACGGCATTGACAATGCCGGGCTCAAGCATGGCGGCCAGTTCCTGGCGCAGAGTTTCGGCCTCAGGATCGGATAGGATCAGGAGGATCGGATAGGATCAGGCGCTTGACGTGCCAGTCCGATTCCTGACCGGAGCTAGTCCAAATCCTGTCCCGTGAAGGAATGGATCAGGCGGCGGTCGCGTTTGCTCGGTCGGCCTGCCCCGGGCGCTCGCGGTGCCATTGGAACCGGTTTTGCCTCGGGCGGTGGAGACAGGTCCTCGTAAAGTGTTTTTGCCTCTTCGTAGGGTCCGCGACGAGAGCCGGCTGCGATGATTTTGTAAACTTTGACCTCCCGCTCAAGCGCAATGGTGAGAACGTCGTCCGGCTTTACCGCTTTGGCAGGCGTGTCACAGCGCTCGGAATTGACGCGGACGTGGCCTTCGCTCACCAGAGTGGCTGCCAATGTGCGCGATTTAACCACGCGGGCAAACCACAGCCACTTGTCCAGCCTCTGTTTCAGCACTGTTGCGGCAGGTGCGTTCGGCAAAGTTACTTTTTCTCGAGGCTGGCTTTTAGAGCGAGCAGTTTTGCGAAGGGCGAATCTGGATCCGGTTGATTGGCTTTTTTCGCAACTTCGGTGGAAGCGAAGGGTGCCTTTGGATCCCGACGCTGGTCGTTGGGGCGGTTGTCAGAGCGGCTGCCATCGCCGCGCTTGCCGTCAAAACGCTTGCCTTCCGGACGGGCACCATTTGGACGGCTACCATCTGGGCGGCCTCCATCCGAACGGCTTCCTTCGGGACGAGGCCCTCGGGTGTCGCTTCGCGTCTGCTCTGGCTTGCCTTCAGCTGCTGGTTTTGGCTCGGCAAAGTTGAACGTAAACACACGCTTTGGCCGCGGGGTAACGGTCGCCTCAGCGGTTTTGGCGGCATTTGGCTTCGAATAACGCTGACGATTGTCCGAACGCTGGTGGTTGTGCCGGCTCATATGCCAGATCTCGACCATGGCAACTTCCGCCGCCGCTTCGGTTAACGCTTCTACTGCCGCAGGTTGCGGTTCCACCTCCGCCATCGCAACAGGTTGAGGTTCTTGCTCTGCCGCCGGGGCGGCGCTGTCAGGCAGTTTCAGTTGCGTTTCGGCGACTTCAAGTTTTTCAGGCTGCTCCGCAACTTCCGCGGCTGCGGGGGGCTGCTCTGCAGTTTCGTGCGCGGGCTGGGCAGGCTTATGTTCAGTGTGTTCAGTACCGCTCACGGGCTCGGCAACAACAACCGGCGTGGTCGGAGCAAGCGGAACCAGCGGCACTGTTATGGCTGTGCCGGGACGCTTGGTTGACGCATATCCCAGCGAACGCAGAATCGAGGCAAAATCCTCTCCAGAACACCCTGTGAGGGACGTCATACCGACCGTGACCACAAATCCATCGCTATCAGCAGCGCCCGGAGGGGCATCGCCCGGGGTTGTGCCCGGCCGGTAATTGATGGCGGGGCGGATAAGATCGGCCAGTCGTTCGAGGATGTCGACACGCACGCAGCGTTCACCACAAAGCCGGAAACCCGCCGCCCGATAAAGCCCCTTTGGCACGTCCTTGTCGGCGGCGAAAGACGTCCGGCCGGACGCTGCCAGATGCGGGACGTCGTCCAGCCCTTTAATTTCTGATGTGCCACCATTTTTCAGCGCCCACAGCTGAGCGGCCAGAGCACGCGGTGCCGGTTTGATGAGTGCAGGCACGTAAATATGATAGGCACCAAACCTCAGCCCGACTTTTCGCAGAGAGCTCCGCCCATCCTGATCAAGCGATTTCAGCTCTTCAGCGGCCTTGGAACGCTCCAAGACACCTAAAGATTCAGCAACCTGAAAGGCGATGCCGCGCGCTACCCCGGTTAAGCCGTCTCCGGTTTCAAGCGTCTGCAACGCCCCGAGCAATTTTTTGATATGCCGGTTAAGCCAGAGATTTACCCGCGTCTGAACCATTTCCAGCGCTGGGCCGGTTAATTGTTCATCGGCTAGCAAGCGGATGCGCGGCTCAAGAATTTTATCTCCGGCAGTAATTTTGCCGACAGTTTCGCCGAGCCAACGCAAGGTGCCGTCGTGCGAGAGCACGATGGACTCGTCAACCGCGTCATTGAGACGCGTCGCGCGACGCTCAAATTCGAACGTCAGGGCCTGTTGAGCCGCAGCATTCAAAGCCTTTGCCGCTTCGCCCAGCGCCGCCGGATCTGGCGTGAAGCGGAAACCTTCGAGGCGCCCCATATGTTGCTCTTCGACCCGCACGTCACCCGTGGAGGTAATTTCCGCTTCCAACATAGCATTCTCTCTCAAACGGCGCAGCAGCAGGCTGGTGCGACGGTCCACAAATCTCTGGGTCAACCGGTCGTGCAGGGCGTCGGACAATCTATCCTCGACCTGACGCGCAACACCTTGCCAGTGCTCAGGATCAATAAGCCAATCTGGACGATTGGCAATATAGGTCAAGGTGCGAACCTGCGCGATTCTGGCAGAAAGTGTATCGATGTCGCCATCGGTGCGGTCAAATTGCGACAAATGGCGTTGAAACCAGTCGTCCGGGATACGCCCCGCCCGCACAACATAATTATAAATGGTAAGGCATAGGTCAGAGTGCGCCGATGGTGAAACCTTGCGAAAATCCGGGATCTGGCAGGCCTCCCATAGCCGCGCAATATCGGCCCGGGTTTTGGCGTGTTTGACAATGTTGTCGTCACGCGACGCGATATCCAAGACAAGGTAATCCTCACCGAAGGGCGCGCGCGTCAGACCATATTCTTCCGGGATAATCTCTAAAGATCGCTGCAAATCGTGGATAGATGAAAAATCCAGATCGGCATTGCGCCATTGCAGGGTCACAGCCGGGTCAAAGCGGTGTTCTTCCAGCATCTCGACAAGATCATCAGTGAAGGGCAGGCAGCGTCCCGTCGTGCCAAAAGTGCCGTCTTTGATGTGCCGCCCGGCGCGGCCGGCAATCTGGGCCATTTCAGCCGGATGAAGCCGCCGGCGCTGCCAACCATCAAATTTTTTATCGGCGGCAAAAGCAACGTGATCGACTTCGAGGTTCAACCCCATGCCGATAGCGTCCGTTGCCACAATGTAATCGACATCGCCGCTTTGATACAGCTCGACCTGGGCGTTGCGGGTGCGCGGCGATAGAGCGCCCAGAACAACCGCGACGCCGCCCTTTTGGCGGCGCATAACTTCGGCTATGGCGTAAACCTCCTCCGCGGAAAAGGCGACTATGGCGCTGCGCGGGGGCAAGCGGGTGAGTTTTTTGTCCCCTGCGAAGGTCAAAGTCGAGAGGCGGGGACGGGTGGTGATGATGGCGCCGGGCAGAAGCCGCTCGATCAGCGGCTGCATGGTGCTGGCACCCAAGATCAGGGTTTCCTCGCGGCCGCGCATGTTCAGCAGGCGATTGGTGAACACGTGGCCGCGATCAAGATCATTGGCGAGCTGGATTTCGTCAATCGCTACAAAGGCCACGGAAATATCTCGTGGCATGGCCTCTATGGTCGAGACCCAAAAGCGCGGATGCTTTGGCTTGATCTTTTCTTCGCCGGTGATCAGCGCGACAGCCTCAACCCCGACCTTCGCCACGACACGGTTATAGACCTCGCGCGCAAGCAGCCGAAGCGGCAAGCCGATCATGCCGCTCGAATATTGCAGCATCCTCTCAATTGCGAGGTGGGTCTTGCCGGTGTTGGTCGGTCCTAAAACCGCAAGCACCGTTTGAGCGCGCTGATGGGGTTCAAGCGACCGTTTTGCCGGAAATTGTATATTCATCGTCAGGTCCGGCGGTGATGCAACGCTTCTTTATATAGTGCTAAAAGTAGGCGAGAGAAGGGAAAACTTGTCCCTGCGATGGCCCAAATTGGCACAAGCGCAGGCAAGCGTTTTAACCTTGCGAACCAAAGCTGAACGAAACGGGCCCGAATCGGATGAAGCTGCGGAATCATCTTTTGTTCGAGGCTAGATCTTGTGGTTCCGGCAAAATTTGAGCCAGATGTTGATAGGAGCGCCGCATAGGACAAAACCAGCCGCGGTATTTGGCGCTTTTGGCAAAAAGTCAGTCAAGCGGAAATTTTACCCAAATTTGTGCGGCTGCGTTAACCTCTGCGAACAGAGACAAACAAACCGCGCCCGAATCAGCTTTGGGGATATGTTCTATGTTTGTCTCGTCAAATTGAAGCTGCTTTTGGTGATGGAGGCGCGCTGAAAGCCGTGCATATCGGGGCGCAGATCGGCCAGAGAGCGGCCAACTCCGGCCAAATGTTAAAGCGATGTTTCAAAGCGGGACAGACGCGGCAAAGGTCTACCTTCGCGCGCAGGTACACTTACAAACGGCGCATGTTAACGCGAGCGGGGACGTGTTTACCCGCCAAGCGAATACGGCAACTCAAGGCGTGTCGGTGAATTCGATCGCTTCGATCACAGCCGTGCCCGTCATGGTTTTTACTGAGATTTTGAATGGCGCTGCAACATGGGTTTGGCCGACCGGGGCCATCCAGACTTCAAGGTCACGGTTTTCTGCCATGAACTTCGTGGCAGGCTTGTCAGGACGGTGGCCGGCAACGGGCGTGTAACGCGCCGAACACACCACCGCCGGGCCGCTGTAGCCCTTTGCTTTCACCTGTTTGGTGCCGAAATAGCTGAGGGCGATGTTAAAGCGGGCGCCGCCGTCAAACACCGGAAGCGTGCGGTTGCAGACGCTTTCGCCAAAATCTCCGGCAAAG
>JANXSV010000057.1 GCA_025356505.1 Methylovirgula sp. | reverse complement strand
ACTCAAACAGTTATGCAAGCCTTTTGAACAGGGTGATGCCCAGCTAACCAATGGCATGAAAGGTTCCGGACTTGGCCTGGCAATTTCAAAGTCTTTTGTGGAGCTTCACGGCGGAACAATTGAGATAGAGTCTGAATTGCACTTCGGTACAAAAATTACGCTAAACATTCCCAATGTTGGGGCAGAGTCTCAACAGACCTATTTAGCCTGTCCCCCTATTTGTCTACCAGCCAACAAAGTTCATGCTGTATCTTAAATTGCTACTCAGGTGCCGCTTTTGATCGCGCGTAATTATAAAGACGAATTTTATCGCTATCAATCATTCCAGATCCGTCTGTGTCCACATCGGCAAACCACTTCGCGCGCGAATTAAGAAATTCTTGTTTGGAGATATGTTTAAGCTTACCCGAGTCCATATCTTCCCAACGTTTCGACTGAGATGTTCGTAGTTTTGCAACCAATTCTTCGACGTGGGCCGACCATTCCGCTTCATCGACGACGCCATCGTGGTTGAGATCAAGCTTATCGAATTGTTTTGCGCCACTTTTCATGATGCGCTCGAGGGTGATACCGGTCTTTGAATTGCTCGTCTGAGCGCAAACCTGCGTCGACATCGGACACAAAAGGGCGATAGCAAAAATGAATTTTATTTTAATCAAAAGACTCTCCCACTCTTTTTTTAAAGAGTAGTTCTTGTTTTGATCTTTTACGAGTCAATTATAATAACTCTGTAAATATTTTTCTCACGGCTCTCCTGGTGTCGCTGAGGTTCCGTTCCAAGGCTCTAAAATCCGGCAATCCGGCAGCTTGCGCAATCCGCTTTAACACGCCTTTACCGGAAGTTTTTTTGTCAAAAGCACCTGGTATCGCTATTCGCAGCATCTGATTTACGGAAGAGAAAAGTCGATGTCCCTCACAAAGGGTTTCGGCATTCTCCGCGGAGATTAGTCCGCAATGTTTCGCAACGATTAAGATATCCTCAGTTCCGCTCGTGAGCAGCTCTCCATTATTATCGGACGCGCTTAGCACTAAATATTGCGCTAAGAACTCTATGTCCATGAGGCCGCCTGCAGCGAGTTTCAGATCAAATTCATCACCCTCCCCTTTTTCTTTGGCTATCAGTTTTCGCATATCGGCAACGTCTCGGCGCAGGGCAACAGGGTCTCTGGGACGCGCCAATGTCTCGGCTACGGCTACCTGGACTTTGATTTTTAAAGCGTCGTCACCGGCCACGACGCGCGCGCGCGTGAGCGACATGTGCTCCCAGGTTTCAGCTTCCGACTTTTGATAATCAACAAAGCTGCTCAATTGTGTGGCCAGCGGACCTTTGTTGCCGGAAGGTCGAAGCCTCATATCTACGTCGTACAGCGAACCTCGCCTTGTTTGCACCGCCAGAGCGGACACGAGGCGCTGGGTTAAACGAGAGAAGTAAACTGAAGCATGCAGGCGACGGGCACCATTTGACTCTGGCAAAGAGGGATTGAAGTCATAAAGCAAAACGACATCAATGTCTGACGTGGCCGTCATCTCTCGAGAGCCGAGTTTTCCAAACGCCAAAACTACGCAGGTGCCGCCGGGTATTGTGCCATATTCTTGGCTAAAGTCTGCCTGAACGCGATCGAGACAAGCTTGTATCATAGCAGATGCAAGGTCTGAATAGGCGTGAGCCGTTCGAGTCGAATCGTAAGTGCCTGCCAGAAAGTGCAAACCAATTAAAAAACTTTCTTCCATGGCGGAGGATCTGGCACGGTCTAAAAAATCTTCGGTCGTAGGAGAGGACGCAAGTGCATCTCTCACCCTTGCAAACATTCCATCGTGAGAAAAATGGGCAGCATCTGCATCAATTGCTGCATCGAGCACGTGAGGGAAAGTGGCTATGATGCGGGCGAGCCTTGGTGCACTCCCAAGGATATCTGCAAATAGGTCCAAAATCCGTTCATTGGATTTAAGGATGGAGAACAACTCGACTGCCGCGGACATTTGGCTTAGCGCCTCATCAAACGCGGCCAACGCGGCGTCCGGGTCTGGCGAATCGCCAAACGCTTTCAACAGGCCAGGAATGAGTTCTGTAAGGACTTCTCTGCTACGCGGTGATTGTACTGCCTTGCGCCGACCGAAATGCCAACCGCGAATGGTTTCCGATGCGGCCTTCACATCGGTAAAACCAAGGCGTCTAAGTGTTTCGAGTGTCCCCTGATCGTGATCTGCTCCGGTAAAGACGAGGCTTCCTTCGGACAAGCCCAGACTGGGGGCATTTTCAAACAGACGCGCGTAGTGAAATTGCACTCTTGAAAGTTGAAGGAGCAGAGCTTTGGAAAAAGACTTTAAAGACGGAAACCCGCAAAACTTGGCAAAAGCGTTAAGAGCTTCCAAATCTAGTGGCAGGCGCTGCGTCTGCTCGTCATTTAGCATCTGCAACCGATGCTCTAATGTTCTCAAGAAGTGATACGCCGTGGTTAACTCGTTTGCTGCGGTGGCCGTAATCCAGCCGCCCCGGTTCAACTCCTCAAGCATTGCGAGAGTTTGACGCCCACGCAGAGAGGGTCGCCTTCCCCCATAAATCAATTGTTGGGTCTGGACAAAAAATTCAATCTCACGAATTCCACCCCGCCCCAGCTTTATATCATGCCCGGCGACTGCAATTTCTCCGTGGCCCCGCACGATGTGAATCTGCCGTTTCATAGCGTGAATGTCGGCTATCGCGGCGTAGTCAAAATATTTTCTCCAAATAAATGGAGTAAGCTGCGCCAGAAACTCGACTCCCAAAGCTATTTCGCCACTCACCGGGCGCGCTTTGACGAACGCTGCTCGCTCCCAGTTTTGACCCAACGTCTCGTAATAGTTAAACGCCGAAGGGAGACTTACGGCAACATTTGTCGAGCCAGGGTCTGGGCGCAGGCGGTAATCTACACGCAGAACGTAACCGTCCGCAGTACGCTCTTGAAGAAGTCTTGCTAAGGACTGGGCAATTTTTACATAGGTTGGAGCCGGGTCTCTTATGATCGCGGCAGAGGACGGATCGTAGAACACAACGAGATCGATATCGCTCGAATAGTTTAATTCTCGTGCTCCATGTTTACCCAATGCCAATAACACGAGTCCGCAGTCTGCAATCCGGCCAGATTCATCAGTCCTGATTTGTCCAAGGCCAGACGCTTTTTTGAGCACATAACCCAATCCCGCGGCAACGGCAGCATCCGCAAATTGCGTAAGTGCCTCTGTAACCTCAACTAACCCCCACAGACCTCCGAGATCCGCAAGCGCAACCAGCAGTGCAGATGTTTGTTTTGCGTTTCGCAAAAGCCGCATCATTTCAGCGTCTGAGTGGGCGTCGTTCCAAAAGCTGGACATGCCCTCGAGCAACACTGTGAGCGACTCTTCTGGAGCGCTCATGAAAAGTGCTTGCAAGCGCAAGGGCTTTGCACAGCACAGACGCCATAAATAGGGCGAATGATCCGCGATAGCTTGTAATAGCGTCAGAACACTGGGCTTCGAAGAAACGAGTATCTGCAACTCTGGGACTGTTTCCAGAAAGTCTGAAACGCGCCTGCTGGCGGACGAGACATGTGCCAATCTTGGCGTAGGTTGCAGTCGCTCCAACAGGGAAAGGCGCATACCTTGGTTGATCGTCATTCGGCAGCCGGGAGAATTGTTGAGATTCGGCGTAATCCAACCGGTGTCGGCCAGCCTAGAACCACCTTCAATCCGGGATTGTTATCTTCCAGCCGAAGAGTTCCATGGTGGAGATGAGCGACAGCATTACACAAAGAGAGACCAAGTCCAAAGCCAGGTCGGGTACGAGACGACTCTAGCCTCACAAACCGGTCCCTTGCTCTATCGCGGTCTTCAAGAGGTATCCCCGATCCTGAATCTCGGACGCAAACTTCAACACCGCTATCTAATATGGCGACCGTCACGTCGATTTTCGCCCCCCCATATTTGAGGGCGTTATCAATGAGATTTGCGAGTGCTTGAGAAATGAGCTCTCTGTTACCGAATGCTGAACAATTGTCGGGTGCCTGAATATTCAGTTCGTGCCCTGCTTCTTCCGCTGTCGGCTCGTAGAGCTCGACGACATCACGCGCAACCGCAGAAACATCAAATTCAGCCGAAGATTCGTGGATATCCCCCGCCTCAGCCCGCGCAATGAGGAGAAGTGCATTGAAAACACGTATTAAACCATCCGATTCTTCGATGACCTTTTCGAGAGCAGAATGCTTTTCCTCCTCTGTTTTTGAACCGCGGAGCGCGTCTTCCGCCCGGTTTCTTAATCTTGTCAGCGGAGTACGCAAATCATGCGCGATGTTGTCAGACACCTCCCGCAACCCTTTGAGCAGTTCATTGATGCGATCAAGCATAGTGTTTAGGCTAAGCGCAAGCCGGTCAAGCTCATCGCCAGTCCCGGTCACAGGCAAACGACCATCTAAGTCGCCGTTCATAATGGTGATTGCTTTGGCGTTTATAGAGTCAACGCGACGCAGGACCCGACGGGCAACAAACAGGCCGCCCAGGGTGCCAATGGCTGCCAGAAGCCCGAGCCAAGTGAATAATGCACGATTTAAGATATGGGCCAGCCGCCCTCTTTCTTCCAGATCTCTTCCAACAAGCAGTCGAAAGCCGCCTGGCACTGACAACACGCGTGCAAGGGCCGGGTGTCGCGCCTCATTTTCTTCATTTCGTTGATAAGGTGTTTCGACCAGGCCTGAATGATCAAGAACGCCGGTCGGCAATGTCGCGACATTACCTGCTAATTTGTCGCCGGCATTGGTCGTCACCAGATAAAGCAGGGCACCAGGGCGGATAGAACGGCGTTCGACAATTCGCACGAGTCGCTCTAACCCCCCCGCACCATACTGTTCCGCAAGACCATTGATTTCAGACTGGATAATCTGGTCGTTTTCTTCTTCCAATACCTGCCTTACCGTATGGCCTATAAAGGCGATGATTAGGACAGAACCCATTGCAAACATCACGAAAAAGGCAAACGCCAGCTTAAAAGCAGTAGTTTTCAGCAGTTTGCTAAGCGCTGTCACGGATCATGTATCCTGCACCACGCACTGTATGCAAAAGCGGCACATCAAAACCCTTGTCAATTTTCGAACGCAGTCTGGAAATATGAACATCAATGACGTTGGTTTGCGGATCGAAATGATAGTCCCAGACGTGTTCGAGCAACATTGTTCTCGTGACCACTTGGCCAGCGTTTTTCATCAGATATTCAAGAAGACGGTATTCGCGGGGCTGCAAATCTATTTCGTTTCCGGCCCGCAAGACTTTGTGTGACAGACGATCAATCTCGAGACTACCAACTTTATAGATCATTTCCTCGTGGCTTGTCGCGCCTCGCCGACGCATCAAGACTTCCACGCGCGCCAGTAATTCCGAGAATGCATAGGGCTTGGAGAGGTAGTCATCGCCCCCGGCACGCAACCCCTTCACGCGGTCATCAACCTGCCCGAGGGCAGAAAGAATAAGCACTGGTGTCTGCACGCCTTGTTCACGCAAGCCGCCTATCAGTGTTAACCCATCCATTTTGGGTAACATGCGATCCACGATCAGCACATCATACTGACCGTCCTGCGCCAAAGCGTAGCCATCCAAGCCATTCGAGGCGTGGTCAGCGACATGGCCACTTTCTATAAGAGCTTTCACCAGATATTTTGAAGCTTCAGGATCGTCTTCGACTATTAGAATTCGCATGTAAGGTTATAGTCCGGAACGTAGAAAAAATGCAGGCCCATTTACACAGAGCCTGCATAAATTGTTACGAGTTTGCTTGCGTGGCAAGTGCTACAAAACGGGAGCCGTCTGCCGATTTCAACCTCAACAGAACCGCCTTTTTGCCGTCTCTCTTTGCTGCATCGAACGCCGCCACAATTTCTGAGGGCCGCGAAACGGGTTGGCCTGCTACTTCAAGTATGATGTCGCCGGCACGCAATCCCTTTTGGGCCGCAATTCCGCTTTGATCTATTGCGGCAACCACGACTCCACTTTTACCGCTGCCCTGCATAGAACTGGCTGGCGCAAGGGTGAGGCCCAAAGCAGCAAGTTCGGTGCGTGACTGCTCGGCACTTGTCAGTGCCGCTTCCTTTGGTTCACCGGGCATTGCAGCCAATTTAACGGGCAGAGTTTTCTCTCTCCCGTCACGCTGGATTGTTACGTCCACAGTGTGATCTGGAGAAAGACCTGAGATTTTGCGTGCTAATTCGCGCGGTCCTTCAATCAGATCGCCATTGACGGCCGTAATGACATCCCCCGATTTCAGGCCAGCTTCAGCCGCCGGGCTGCCCTTCTGAGGCTCCGCAATCAGCGCGCCTTTCGTTGATTTTAAACTCAAGCTGTCTGCAATGTCCGCACTTACAGGCTGAATTTGAACGCCGATCCAAGAGCGGGCAACCGCGCCATTGTCCTTGAGAGAAGCGACCACGCTTTTCACCGTCTCAGATGGAATGGCAAATCCAATGCCGACGCTTCCGCCTGACGGTGAGTAGATTGCAGTGTTTACGCCCACTACGTCGCCATCAACGTTGAAAGTTGGACCGCCCGAATTGCCGCGGTTTACTGGAGCATCAATCTGCAAAAAGTCGTCATAGGGCCCGGAACCAATATCGCGCCCGCGCGCTGAAACAATCCCGGCGGTCACAGTTCCGCCCAAACCGAACGGGTTGCCTACAGCAATCACCCAGTCTCCGACGCGTGGAGATTTGCCTGAGAAATTCACAAAGGGAAAATTCGTGTCAGATTTTACTTTGAGCAGCGCAAGGTCCGTTTTAGCGTCGACGCCGACAACCTGGGCATCGTAGGTTTTGCCGTCGTCTGTGGTGATGGAGACGCTTTTACCGTGTTCAACCACATGATTGTTGGTAACGATATATCCGTCGGCCGAGATCAAGAAACCCGAACCCAGCGACTGGCCGGCGCGAGGCTTCGGTTGACCGTTCTGCTCGCCAAATTTCTTGAGAAAGCGCTCAGCCGGGCTGCCCGGCTGTAAATCGGGAACATCCGGAGACATGTTGCCTTCGTCGTCTGACACTTCAACAGTGTTAACCTTGACCGAAACAACAGCGCCTTTAACGTGATCAACAACATCTGCGAATGAGGTGACGCCGCCGCTCTGAGATATTGCTGCGCTTGCCCCGGTGGGAATGAGCTTTGCGTCAACAAATGTGCCGCCAATCGCAACAAGCGCGACACAGCCCAGCAACGCCAAGCGCAGCGGAGATTTGGCCCGGTAGAACGTGTAGCCTTTGCCTATGAAATTGTTATGGTCCTGCATTGAATTTCGCTCCTAAAATATTTCGAAGCGCTTACGCTTCAGTGGAGCTACCATGCCCACCCGCGAATTACCCGAACATGGCTCGGATATGAAACTTTTGTAAGCTTGCCTAATCGGGCGGGCG
>JANXSV010000050.1 GCA_025356505.1 Methylovirgula sp. | reverse complement strand
CCCGGGCAGAAGGTTGACGTGGAAATCGATGCCTTGCCAGGCAAGAAAATCGAAGGGCTGGTACAGGGTGTTTCGCCCGCGTCCGGAGCAGAATTTTCGCTGCTGCCACCCGAAAATGCCACCGGCAACTTTACCAAAATCGTCCAGCGCATCCCGGTGAGGATTGCGCTGCCACCTGACGTCAAGCTGGGCGGCAATTTACGTCCCGGACTTTCTGTGAGCGTGGCTGTGAGGACGCGCGATGAAACCCAGCCCAAACCCTCAATTCTGCGCACTCTCGGACTTGCCGGTATTTTTGGTGACAGGATATAGCAGAAAATGACAAGCGCCACTCTCAGCGGTTCAGGACCAAAGGCTCCGGCGGTTCCGGCGGGTGACCATATTGATCCACGCCGTGCCATCGCGTTTATTGCCATGGTGTTCGGCATGTTTATGGCGATTCTGGACATTCAGATCGTTTCTGCCAGCCTCGCCGAGATTCAGGCCGGTTTGTCGGCCAGCACTGAAGAAATTTCGTGGGTGCAGACCAGCTATCTGATTGCGGAAGTGATTATGATTCCGCTCTCCGGTTTCCTCAGCCGCGTGATCTCGACGCGCTACATGTTCACTATTGCTTGCGCCGGCTTCACTCTCATGAGTCTGATGTGCGCGCTTTCCAGCTCAATCAACGAGATGATTGTCTGGCGGGCCCTGCAGGGTTTTATCGGCGGCGGTATGATTCCGACTGTGTTTGCGTCGGCTTACACGATTTTCCCGCGTTCAAAGCTGCCGATCGTAACGCCTATTATCGGCTTGGTGGCGACTTTGGCGCCAACGGTCGGGCCGACAATCGGCGGCTATCTGACCGATTTGTTTTCCTGGCACTGGTTGTTCCTGGTCAATGTCGTCCCCGGCATCATTGTATCGGTGACCGCATGGACGTTGATTGATTTTGATGAGCCAGATTTTTCGCTGCTGAAAAAGTTCGATTATTTGGGCCTAGGTGGCATGGCGGTGTTTTTAGGTGCGCTCGAATATTTGCTCGAAGAGGGGCCGGGCAAGGATTGGTTCCAGTCCGAGTTGATCGTCTATGCGGGCATCGCATCCACCGCGGGCGCGCTGCTGTTTTTCTGGCGAGCGTTTCGTGCTCCGCAGCCGATCGTTGATTTATCTGCATTTACGAACCGGAATTTTTGGACGGGCTCGCTATTTTCCTTTGTGATGGGCATAGGACTTTACGGGCTGACATATCTTTATCCGGTCTATCTGGCGCGGGTGCGAGGCTATTCGGCACTGCAGATCGGCGAGACCATGTTCGTGACCGGCGTGTGCATGTTTCTGACTGCGCCGATCACCGGCAAGCTGATGAGTAAAACCGATCCGCGCTGGATGATCGCCGTTGGCTTCAGTATGTTTGCTCTGGGAACCTATTTGGCCTCAGGCTTGACCAAGGACTGGGACTTTTACGAACTGTTGCTGCCGCAGGTGTTGCGCGGTTGCGGGTTGATGTTGAGCATGGTGCCGATCAATAACCTCGCGCTCGGCACGATGACGCCGGATAAAATCAAGAACGCGTCCGGCCTGTTCAATCTGACCCGTAATCTCGGTGGCGCGGTGGGGCTGGCTCTCATCAATACCTTGATGAATGACCGCTTCGACCTTCATCTTCAACGCCTGCACGAGGCGGTGGTATGGGGCAATGTCAAAGCCGAAGAAATGCTGTCTAATCTCACCGTTGCCATGGCTCCGCTAGGGAGTGACGCTAATGCTGCGGCGATCAAAAAGCTCAGCGCGATTGTGCGGCGGGAGGCGATGGTGTTTTCGCTGGCGGATGTGTTTTTCGCGCTTACGCTGTTGTTTGCGACCTTGGTCATCATGGTGCCTTTAATGCGGCGGCCGCCTCCGATGACCGGCGGTGGTGGTGGCGGCGGTCATTAGGGATCAGATCGGCGCCCCTAGTCCTTCTGCAGAATTTTTTCCGCGAGGCTCTGCGGCTTGGGTAGCTTTGAAGGCCTGCTACGAGGCCGTGTGGCGCTCGTGGTTTGCGCGCTGAGAGCCAGCCTCTCCAACATGGCCGCACCGCTGGCATCTTTGGATTTCTGGCGGACAATCTCCGCGGCCAGATCGGTGATGGCAGCGCGCAGTGTCGCCAGATCAGGACTGGGCAACAAGTCCGGCGTTGCTTGAGACTTCGGGGATTTAGCCTTGGCTCTATCGCGCGAGGCGCTCAGAGCGCCCTCCAGTGCAGCAACCTCTGCCCGCAAATTTTCGATTTGCTGCTGCCAAGTGCGCGAGAGTGCGATGTGCTCCTGTTCAACCTTGGTATGGTGTAGATGTTGCTGATCGTAACTGCTCTGTACGGCATCGTTCAACGCCCGCAGGTCGCCCAACTCGGATGTCTGGCGCTTGAGCTGCGCTTGGGCGCTTGAGACATTCTGCGAAAGCGACTGAACTTCGGATTTCGACGCGGCCAGCGCCTCGCTCAACCTTTCCCGCAGTCGGGCCGAATTTTCCGCCTCGTGTTTGGCAAGCTGAACTTCGTGGTTGAGAATGTCGTTTTCAGCGTTGACGCGGGCAATTTGCTGCTGCATGTCGCGCAATTGAACTTGCATATCC
>JANXSV010000030.1 GCA_025356505.1 Methylovirgula sp. | reverse complement strand
GGAAAGCTGCCCTGATAGGTGTCCGCGACCAATTTGGCGCAAGCGTGAAGGTTGCGCGCCCGCGAATAATAGCCAAGTCCGGCCCAGGCGCTCATAACCTCCGCTGTCGGGGCGCAGGCTAGCGCGCGGACATCCGGCCATAGGGCGATAAATTTTTCGAAGAACGGGATAACCGCCTTGACGGTGGTTTGCTGCAACATGATTTCGGACAGCCACACACTGTAGGCGTCCGCATTATCACGCCGCCAGGGTAGTTTGCGCCGATGCACGTCATACCACGCCAGCAGCAGTCCGGAGATGGATAGCGGCGCGGGCGAGCTTCGATGTGATGTCAGAGCGTCGCGGAGCTTTTGCAGCGGAACCTGTTGGAGCGGCTTCATAGCGGTGATATGCTTTAAAATCTCAAGATTGATCAAGCTGCAAAGAGTGCCGAATGGTTGTTGCCCCCCGGAAATTTCGTGCCGGATCGCGCTCAAAAGCGTCGACGCCACTTGCAGACTTCGTGCCGCAGGCGTTGGGCGATGCTTTCAGCAAATTCGGTTTTGCGCAGGGTGACTTGATTTTACATTGGGGCGACGTGGTGGGCGAAAAAATCGCGTCACAATGTGTGCCGGTGAAATTGCAGTGGCCCTCAGCGGCGCGGCGCAAAAACAGTGATGCTCCGGTGGAACCGGCAACATTGGTTCTTCAAGTGGAAAGCTACGCCGCTTTGGAAATCCAGCACCTCAGCGCCACGATCTTGCAGCGCGTCAATAGTTTTTTCGGATGGCGCTGTGTTGGCAAGCTCAGCCTGAAACAAGCGCCGATACTGCGTGATGCTCCGGCAAAAATCGCAGCAAAACCTACCGCGGCGCAGCTGGCCAAGGCTCAGGAGGCGACGGTGGATATTGATGATGCGGCGTTGCGGGCAGCATTGATCCGGCTTGGTTCGCGTGTTCTCAATTCAAAGTGAGTTGTGTTCAGATGAGCCGCATTGATTATGTCCTGCTCTTGCCACAATGTGCTGACTGACTAAAACTGAAGTTTCCCGTGCTGGAATCGAATCAAAAACGTGAAATCCTACCTTCGAGGCCCCTATGTTAAATAAGAAAATCTGGTCCGTGTCGCTGGCGCAGGCAACATTGTCGCGCAGAGCGGTTTTGCAGGGTGCCCTGATTGGCGGATTGGCTCTGAGTGTGCCGCAGCTGGCCTTTGCAGCCGCAGACGTTAAAGCGCCAACAGATAAGATCGCCATGGAAGACATGATGGCTGCGGGCGCCCTCCCCGACGTGGTTCTGGGCGCGGGCGATGCTAAAGTCACCATCGTCGAATATGCCTCGATGACTTGCACCCACTGCGCGCGCTTTCATCAGGATGTCTACCCGCTGTTGAAGAGCAAATATATTGATACAGGCAAGATCAAATTCATTTTGCGCGAATTCCCGCTCGACCCGCTGGCCACAGCCGGTTTCATGCTGGCGCGCTGCACTGGTGCGGACGAAAAACGCACGGCGCTGGTCGACTTGCTGTTTGCACAGCAGCAAAACTGGGCCTTTGTCGATAAGCCGATTGAGTCCTTGTTAAATCTGTCGAAACAGGCCGGTTTTACACAGGAGAGTTTTGAAGTCTGCTTGAAAAATCAGGAGCTTTATGACGGCGTGAATAAGGTGAGAGATCGCGGCTCGGAGAAGTTTGGCGTTGATGCAACCCCAACTTTCTACATCAACGGTGTGCGCAAGAGCGGGGAAATGTCCATTGATGAAATCGACAAAGCTCTGGAGCCGCTGCTCAAGTAAAAAATCCGGCCTTACCGCGCAAAAGCCCCGCGCCCGGTGCGGGGCTCGCCGATGATTTTCACGAAACTGCGCCTGCACGGATTCAAGTCTTTTGTCGATAGCTCGGAATTTCTGATCGAGCCCGGACTAACGGGGATTGTCGGGCCTAACGGATGCGGCAAAAGCAACCTCGTTGAAGCCATGCGCTGGGTTATGGGCGAAAGCTCGTATAAAAACATGCGCGGCTCTGGCATGGACGACGTGATCTTCTCCGGTTCCGGCAATCGCCCTGCCCGCAACATTGCCGAGGTGAGCCTCACAATTGATAACAGCGCCCGCAACGCACCGGCGGCATTTAACCAATCGGAAACGCTGGAGGTGACGCGGCGAATCGAACGTGAAAGCGGGTCGGTCTATCGAGTGAACGGCAAAGAGGTGCGGGCGCGCGATGTGCAGTTGCTCTTTGCTGACGCTTCATCCGGTGCACGTTCGCCTGCCATGGTGCGGCAAGGGCAGATCGGCGAAATCATATCGGCAAAACCACAGGCACGGCGGCGTATTCTTGAAGAAGCTGCGGGAGTCGCGGGCCTTTATTCGCGTCGCCACGAAGCTGAATTGCGGCTGAAGGGTGCCGAAGATAACCTGCTTCGGCTGGAAGATGTGCTGACGCAACTGGCTTCGCAAGTCAGCGCCTTGCAGGGTCAAGCCGCGCAAGCGTTGAAATACCGCGATGTTTCGGCGCAAATCCGCCGTGCGGAGGCACTGCTGATGCTGATTGCGCATAGGGATGCCGGAGATCAGCTGAAAGACGCTAAAAAGCAGGCTGCGGCGGCGCGCCAAGAGGTGCAGGATCGCACCTTTGCGCAGGCGCAGGCCGCGCGTAAACAGGCCATGGCCAGCGCTGACCTGCCTGCGCTGCGCGATGCAGAGGCGCGTGCAGGAGCAACTGTGCAGCGCTTTGTATTGGCGCGGCAGGAAATAGATGCGCAAGAGCGGCGGGCCAAAGAACGGCTGGTGGAACTTGCGCGCCAGATCACCCAGCTCGGGCAGGATACCGCGCGCGAACGCGCTTTAATTGCTGACGCGGCAACTGTGCTCGAACGTCTGCATACCGAGCAGGTCGACCTTGCGCGGCGCGGCGCAGGCCAAGCAGATCTGGAAGCCGCCTTGCGGGCGCAGGTGCTGGCAGTGGAGGCCGCAACCGCGGGATGCGAGCAGGCGCAGGCGCAAGCACAGGGAGACTTGGCGCGCTTCGAGGCGCGTATCACCCTTTTAAAGGCCACACTGGCAGAAACGGCGCAGCGCGGAAACAAACTTGGCGCTGAGCTGGCGCAGATTTCAGCTCAGCAAAGCCAAATTGCGGCAACGATGGCGCAATTGCAGGGCAGTTCGGACCTCAAAGCCGCGCTCGACACCGCAGTAGCACTGCGCCTCGCTCAGGATCGGCAGCTGACCGACATTGAACAGTCCGTAACAGATTTGCGCCGCGCCGAGGCAAATCTACGCGAGCCGGTGCAAGCCGCAGAGCGCAAGGCACAGCGGCTGGAAACCGAAGCGCGGACCTTGGCGCGCCTGCTGACATCCGCTTCAGGGCAGAAATTTCCGCCGGTACTAGAGCAAATCAGTGTTCTAAAAGGCTATGAGGCGGCGTTAGGGGTGGCGCTGGAGGAAGATCTCGACGGTTCTTTAGCCGAAGGCGCTCCCTCGCACTGGACTGTACGAAGCGGCGAAGACGCTGCGCTTCCAGTGGGCGTTCCCCCTCTGCTGGACTTCACAACAGCGCCGGAAGCTTTGCATCGACGATTGGCGCAAATCGGCGTTACCACCCGCGCGCAAGCCAAGGCGCATCTGGCGCAGATCAAAACCGGACAAAGGCTGATTTCGCGCGAAGGGGATCTCTGGCGCTGGGACGGGTATTCGCGGGCGGCAGATGCTTTGCCTGCGGCAGCCAAGCGTCTTCAGGAAAAAAATCGCCTCAGCGAAGTTGAAAGCGAGGCGCTGAACGCGCGGCGGACGGCTGAGGCTGCGGCGGCGGAGCTTGCACTTGTGCAACAGAAAATGTCCGGCGTGGTGGCGCAGGAGCAGCAAGCGCGCATTTTAGCGCGTGACCTCGCTCGCAAGGTTGACACTGCGCGGGAAGCCTGGAACGCTTTTGAACGGGAACAGGCGCAGGTGCAGGCCCGAAAGGCGGCGCTCGCAGAAGCGCATGAGCGCCTGCAAGCGGATGTTACCGAGACAGAATCGCGCCGGGCACAAATTGCGGCGGAGCTCGATAAGTTCGGCAGTGCTGACGGCCTGGTGTCGGCTGTGGATCAGGCGCGCATTTTGGCAGTTGCGGCGCGCCAAAGCAGCGCGGACGCAAAAGCGGCGCTGGGCGCTCATCTTGCCGGGGTCGAGGGGCGAGTTCGGCGCTTGGCCGCTTTGGAGCGCGAGCAGGGTGATTGGCGGGGGCGCAAGGCCAGAGCCATCAGCCAGATGCAGGAATTTGCAGCCCGCGCGGTGAGCGCAGAGGCCGAACATCTAGCGCTCTTGGGCGCGCCCGAACTGGTTTTGCTCCAAAGGCGAGTGCTTAACACCGAGATCGCGAACGCAGAAGCGGACTTGAGCGCCGCAAATGACGCGCGGGCTGCCGGTGAGGCGGCTTTGGGCGAGGCTGACCGCGCGGCACGGCAGGCCCTCGACGCGATGGCAACCTCGCGTGAAGAGGCGGCGCGGACAGAGGCCAAACTTGAGGCTGGAGAAGCACGCCTTGCCGAAGTTGAACGGGCAATTGCGGAACATCTGGAGTGCGACCCCGGGGAGCTGGCAGACCTTGCCGGTCTGGCAGAGCCACGGCTTGCCGAAGCTTTGCCGGATGCCCGCAATGCGGAGCGTAGTCTTGCGGCGCTAAAGGGAACTCGGGAGCGACTAGGCGCAGTGAATTTGCGGGCAGCGATCGAACTTGAGGAGGTGGGCGCGAGGCGCGAAAACATGGTGCAGGAGCGCGATGACCTGACAGAGGCGATCCGCCGATTGCGTCTTGCCATTGCGAGCCTTAATCGCGAGGGGCGTCAGCGCCTGCTCGCAGCCTTCGAGCAAGTCAATCATCACTTCAAGGATCTGTTTGTGACGCTGTTTGGCGGCGGCGAGGCGGAACTGCAATTGGTGGAATCAGATGATCCGCTGGAAGCTGGCCTGGAAATTCTGGCAAAGCCGCCAGGCAAAAAGCCGCAAACCATGACTTTGCTTTCGGGCGGTGAGCAGGCGCTCACGGCGATGTCTCTGATTTTTGCCATTTTTCTCACCAATCCATCGCCGATTTGCGTGCTGGATGAGGTGGATGCGCCTCTGGACGACGCCAATGTCGAGCGCTTTTGTGACCTTCTGGACGAGATGGGTCGACGCACTGACACGCGCTTTATCACGATCACGCATAATCCTATCACCATGGCGCGCATGCGACGGCTTTTTGGCGTAACGATGGCCGAGCGCGGTGTGAGCCAGCTTGTATCCGTGGATTTGGAACAGGCTGAGCGGTTTTTGGAAGCAAGTTAGGGTTTTAAAGCATATCGCCGCGGCGTGAGAAGGCGTATTGATCGGCTTCCAGACTTCGCGTCTTTCAAAATTACCGATGGCGCTTTTTGAGGAATTTTTAATGCCCGATGAGTCCGACGACGCCCTGAACGCCCGCCTGAAAAGGCTCTCTTCCGGCATTGCGGCGCAAAAGGAAGAGATGAAAACCGGCTCGGTTAAGGCGACCGCTCCGCTCAAGACCGATGGAATCGGTGCGGCCTATAGTTTGGCGATGCGCGTTATGGCGGAATTTGTCGCCGGCGTCATGGTTGGCGCGCTGCTTGGATGGCAATTGGACAAATGGCTGAACACGTCGCCCTGGCTGATTATCATCTTCCTTTTGCTGGGGACTGTGGCCGGATTTTGGAATGTTTATCGCATTGCCGCCGCGCCCACGCATAGCAAAGCGCCGCCGATGTCAGCCAATATGCTGGATGACGATGACAAATGAGCAATTGCGGCAACAAAATGGTTCAACATCAAAAAGCCCCATTGAAAAGTGCGGCGCAACAGGCTAAAGCGCGGGCACCAT
>JANXSV010000002.1 GCA_025356505.1 Methylovirgula sp. | reverse complement strand
CAGCAGCAAAAGCCGGTGAAATACGTGTGGCAAGCGGCAATGCGGCTGCGCCGGCACCGACCAGCAATATTTCTCGGCGCGTTAGATTTTTCATGAATAGTCCTCCCTTTATACCTTCGTTCATGAGGGTATTTCGTTGCTTTTTAGATCAAAAAGGTAGCCCGGTGTAGTTTTCGGCCACTGTGCTTTGGGCAGCCTGCGACGTTGCGATATAGTCAATTTCACTTTCCTGAATGCGTTGTTCGAATTCGGTTTGCTGCGGAAAGCGGTGCAGCAATGTGGTGAGCCACCATGAAAAGCGAATAGCCTTCCAGACGCGAGCAAGGGCAGTTTTCGAATAGGCATCAAGAAGCGCGTCCGACTTCTGCCCATAGTGCTGCTTCATGGCTTCAGACAGGTAATGCACATCAGAAACCGCGAGGTTGAGGCCCTTTGCCCCTGTGGGCGGCACGATATGCGCGGCATCGCCGCACAAAAAAAGATTTCCCCAGCGCATCGTCTCACAAACGAAGCTGCGTAGCGGCGCAATTGATTTTTCGATCGACGTCCCGATGATCAGTTTCGCTGAAACTTCATCGGGCAACCGCAGTTTCAATTCGTCCCAGAAAGCGGCATCGCTCCAGTTCTCGACTTTGTCATCGAGCGGCACCTGGATGTAATAGCGCGAAAGGTTCGAATTGCGCATCGAAGCCAAGGCAAACCCGCGGGAATGGTTGGCATAAATCAGCTCATGCGAGGCTGGCGGGGTTTGCGACAGAATGCCGAGCCAGCCAAAGGGATAGACACGCTCGAATTCTTTACGTTGATTGGATGGGATGGTTTGGCGGCTTACGCCGTGGAAACCGTCACAGCCAACGATGAAATCGCAGTCAATTCGCTGTGCGTGACCCTCATGTTGATAGGTGACGAACGGCTTGGCGCTGGTGACGTCATGGAGCGCGACGTCTTGCGCCAGTTCGATGATGGTTGTGCCCATGATGTGCTGAGCTTCATACAGGTCTTTGGTGACTTCGGTCTGGCCATAGACCATGACCCGTTTGCCACAATGTTGCGTGAAGGGCACGCGGAACTGCCGGTTTTGCGCAGAAAGGAAGAAGCCCTCATGAGGTTGACCCTCTTTGTCCATGCGGGTACCGACCCCGGCCCGGCGCAAAAGCTCAACAGTTCCAGCCTCCAGAACGCCAGCCCGAATGCGTTTCAACACGTAGTCTTTAGTCTGGCGTTCAATCACAATCGTGCTGATGCCGGATTTGTTGAGTAGCTGCGACAGCAAAAGTCCAGATGGGCCCGCGCCAATAATTGCAACCTGCGTCCTCATCTGTGCCCCATTCCCGCAATCGACTGGAATAATTCATCCCCAAGGCGCGTTGCCGCTCCAGCCGCCACGATCAATTGGGGCAGCAGGAGCCATTCCAGTGTCCATGCTGCGCCGGACCGTTCCTGTTCATGCACGAGCGCGTGATGCAGCCCCGAGACGAGCGTCGCATTGAGGCGCGCCAGTGTAACCAAGGCTTCCGCCTTCACCGGATTGCGCTTGTGCTGCATGGCGGATGAAGTGCCTCCGCCGGAGATAATGAGTTCGGCGAACTCGTTCTGCGCCATCAGCGCGCAATCAACGCCGATCTTGCCAAGCACGCCGGTGACGAGGCTGCTGGCGTTGGCAAGCGCAATGACCGGCGCGCGGGCACTATGCCAGTTTTGAGGATGTGTCTCGATGTCGAGTCGTGCCGCTATTGAGGCTTTCAAAGCCGGGGCTTTATCGCCAAATTCCTGCAAAATACCGATCGGCCCGCCAAATTGCAGCGGGAATTTGCACGCATGGATAGCTGCAAGCGCATCCGCGATTCCATCGCGCCAAGTCGCAATCCGGTGGGCGACCGTGAATGGCAGTGCCTGTTGCATCCGCGTACGGGCCATCAGAATGTTGCTGCCATAGGCATCCGAAAGCGTCGCCAGATGAGTGATCAGGCCATGCAACCGCGCAGCAATGAGATTGAAACTCTGTTTGGCGCGTATCATCAAAGACGTGTCGATTACGTCCTGACTCGTTGCGCCGAAATGCGCGTGCCGGTTTGTGTGAGCCTTGAGCTGCGCCACCAGCGCCGGAACAGCAAGACCGTCGCGCGCCACGCCCTGTTCAAGCGAGGCGCGATCCAAGTGCAACGTCTTGATGCCGTCGGAAATTTCGGCTGCCGACATTGCGCTGATAAATCCATGCTCCGCCTGTGCGGACGCCAGGGCGCTTTCGAACGCCAACATGGCAGCAATATCCGCTTCAACGCTGAACAGAGCGGCGATTTCCATATCACCGAGCAGAAGCGATAAAAGCGGGCTTTGCTGGAGCGTGAAAGACATCGCGCGCCTCAGATATCGAAAAACACAGTTTCGATCTCACCCTGAAGGTGAATATCGAAAGTGTAAGTGGTGCCACTGCGACTGGCGACGAGGGTTTTTATACGCTCCTTATGTTCGATGCGTTTCAGGATTGGGTCGATGGCGTTGTCCTCGTCGGCGAAATACATCCGCGTATTCAGGCCGAGGTTTATTCCGCGCGCCACAATCCAGAATGTAATGTGCGGTGCCTGACGTCCGCCCAGAGGATGGGGTACGGACCCGGGTTTGATCGTCTCGAATTTGAATTCGCCGCTGTCCATATCGGTGGCACATCTTCCCCAGCCTGTGAAATGGTCCGAGTTGTAAATGCCTTGGCCGTCCGCCTGCCAAATTTCAATCAGGGCATCTTTAAGCACCAGCCCGCCACCATCGAAAATCCGCCCGCAAACGGTGATGCGCTCTCCCTTGGTTGCCTCACCAACCATGCTATGGCCAAGGTCAGTGTCATAGACACCGGAAATGCCGCTGAAATTCGGTGTGAGCCCGATATGGACATAGGGTCCGGCAGTTTGGGAGGCGGATTCTTTGAGT